>DAIESZ010000247.1 GCA_027346035.1 Propionibacteriaceae bacterium | reverse complement strand
TGAGCATGCCACCGAGCCAGCGCTGGTTGACGAACGGCATCCCGACGCGGGACGCCTGCTCGGCGATGGCCTCCTGGGCCTGCTTCTTGGTGCCCACGAACAGCACCTGGCCGCCGCGCGACACGGTCTGCTTGACGAAGGCGTAGGCCTTGTCGATGTAGGTGAGCGACTGCTGCAGGTCGATGATGTAGATGCCGTTGCGCTCGGTGAAGATGTAACGCTTCATCTTGGGGTTCCAGCGGCGGGTCTGGTGCCCGAAGTGGACACCGCTCTCGAGCAGCTGGCGCGTGGTGACGACGGCCATGATGGTCCCTTCCGCGGGCGCACGTGCGCCCAGGTTTCGGTTCTCGACCTCGAAATCTTCGCGGTCGCCTGGTGCACCACCACCGCACCTCCCGCCGAGGAGCAGGACCGTGGAGCGGAGGTCGTCAGCCCTGGATCCGGGACGGGTTCCAGGGGTTCACGACGGATGATGCACGCGTAGTCGGCCGGATCCAGTCCGGGCCGCCGCCCAATCCTACGGCCGCCCCGCTCGGGTCGCCAAAACGGGCGGGCGGGGCGGTGTCGGCGTCCACAAGCGGCCCGACAGGAGCGGAGTTGTGCACAGGGACGCTGGTGCGCGGCGGCGCGCCGGTGCGGCGTCCGCACAATCCGGACATGACCACGCATCCGCACGCCGCTCCCCAGCCCAACCACTTCTCCCCGGGGGTCCGTGCGACGCACGGTGCCCGGGCACGCCGGCTCGTGCTCCTGACGACCTGCGTGGTCATCCTGCTCGCCCTTGTGTCGTCACCGTCACGGGCCGACGGGGCCACGTTCACGGTGCGGCCTCTCGCGTCGGAGGTCGTCGAACCGTTCGACGGACCAGCGGCCCCCTGGCTCGCCGGGCACCGCGGCGTCGATCTTCGTGCGATGGCTGGCACGCCGGTGCGCGCGCCCGCCGACGGGGTGGTGAGCTTCGCGGGCACGGTGGCCGAGCGTCCGGTGCTCAGCCTGCGACACGCGTCCGTCGGCTCACGGGCGCTGATGAGCAGCTTCGAGCCGCTCGACGCGGCGGTCCGCCCGGGCCAGCTGGTGCGGGCCGGCCAGGTGATCGGGTGGGTGGGACGCGGCGGGCACTGCGACTCCCGGTGCCTGCACTGGGGCCTGCGCCTCGGCGGCGTGTACGTCGACCCGCTCGGCTGGCTCGCGGCGTCCGTGCGGTTGTTGCCCGACGAACCCCGCCCCATCGAACTTCCCCCCGCCCCATCGGCGCCGCTGTCCGAAGGGCTCGACCCCCTGCTGAACGAGCTTCTGCAGGCCGTCGTCGTGGGGGGTGCCACCGACGGCGGGAGGCCGGTCGACCTCCTGGGATCGGGTGAGGTGGGGGGTCAGGCCCGCGGATGCGCCTGGCGGAACGCCGCGCGGAGCCGTTCGGTCGTCACATGCGTGTAGATCTGGGTGGTGGCCAGCGACGCGTGCCCGAGCATCTCCTGCACGCTGCGCAGGTCGGCCCCACCTTCGAGCAGGTGGGTGGCCATCGCGTGACGCAGCCCGTGCGGGCCCTGGTCGGGCGCCTCCGGTACCGCCTGCAGCGCCTCGTGCACGACCCGCCGCACCACGCGCGGATCGATCCGACCGCCGCGGCGTCCGATGAAGATGGCGGCAGCCGAACCGGGCCGCACCCAGTCGGGACGCCGCCGCAGCCAACCGTCGACGGCGGTGATCGCGGCGGGACTGACCGGCACGGTGCGCTGCTTGTCGCCCTTGCCGAGCACCCGCACGACCCGGGCCTTACGGTCGATGTCGCCGAGGTCGAGCCCGCACAGCTCGCTCACGCGCAGCCCCGACCCGTAGAGCATCTCGAGGATCGCGACGTCACGGTCGGCGGCCGGACCCTCGGCCTCCTGCGCGCGGGCGATGGCCGCGTCGAGCATCTCTGCCGCCTCCCGGCTCGTCAGCGACCTGGGGAGCCGTCGACTCACCCGTGGCGACCTCAGTTCGGCGGCCGGATCACTGCCGATCATCCCCTGGTCGGCGAGCCAGGCGAAGAACACCCGTGCGGCCGCCGACCTCCGCTGCAGGGTGGCGCTCGCGGCCCCCCGCCCCTGCATCGCCGCCAGCCAGCTGCGCAGATCACGCAGGGTGATGTCCTGCAGGTCGCGGCCCAGGTGCTCGGTGTGTCCGAACAGGTCGCCGAGGTCCGACATGTAGGCGCGCACCGTGTGCGCCGAATGCCCCCGTTCGAGCCGCAGGTGACGTTCGAACTGATCGATCACGGCGCGGCTCTGGGCGCTGATCGACTGCTCCGGGCCACCGTCCCCAGTGGTCACAGCAGCACTCTCGCGGCGCCCTCGACCCGATGGCGGAGCACCTCGGTCGGGCCACCGGGCCCGGGCGTGAACGCGACCACCTCGCCGCTGCCCTGCAGCGCGATCCAGAGCAGCCCATGCCCGGACGCGATGTCCCGGGGCATCGCACCGCCGCACGGGTGTTCCGCGTCGAGGCTCAGCGACCCGTCGGGCGACCACCGCAGGAAGGCGAGCGTGTCGGTGAGCCGGTTGGCCACGACGAGCCCGCCACTGTGGGCGATCAGTCCCGACGGCTCCACGGGGCGTCCGGTGGCCGTGGCCGCCACCCGCCCGCTCATCGTCCAGGTGTCACCGCGACGACGCAGCGCGATCACCTCACCGCTCAACTCGCCGACCACGGCGAGGTCGTCACCGCGCACCACCACATGGCGAGGACCGAAACCCGACGGCAGGGTGATCGGGCCGCCCTCCACCGGGACGCCGGAGGCGCTCAGCGTCAGCGGTCGGAGCAGGTCGCTGCCGAGGTCGCTCACGAGCAGAGTGGAGCCATCGAGCCAGGTGATCTGGTGTGCGTGGGCCGACGCCTGGCGCTCCGGGTCGGGGCCCCGCCCGTCGAAGGTGACGAGGTGACGCTCGGCGTCGGACAGGTTGCCGTCGACGGGGTTCGCGACCACGAGCACCGACCCCGACGTGTAGTGCGCGACGGCGAGGTGCTCGCCACCCGGGCTGACGGCGACGTGACAGGCGTCGGCACCGCCGGTGGGGATCGACGACAGCACCCGGAGTCCTGTCGGCTCGGAGCCGACCAACGTCAGGCGGCTGTCGGGCAGCTCGCTGACGGCGGCGATCCGCCCGTCCACCCATGTGGCCCAGCTGGGAGAGGGGAGGTCGAGCGACGCCTCGGGCACCAGCGAGGCGCCCTCGAGGCGGAACCGGTGCAGCCCGGTCGTCCCGTCGGCATCGGTGTAGCGCCCGACCACGATCCGCGGGGCGTCGGGTGACCCGGGTCCAGCTCCACCGGGGATCTGATCTGCGTTCATGGCCCGACCCTACGAGCCCGACCGTGCCCGGGGACGACGACGCGCCCGGCGCCCACCCGGGCCCGCGTACTAGGGTTTGGGCCATGACGACCTCCTCCCCGACTCCCGATCTCCTGGTCACCAACGCCCATGTGGTCCCCGTGGTCGGCCCGGCCTTCGACGGCGACGTCCTCGTCCGGAACGGACGCGTCGCCGCCCTGGGCACCGGCGTGGCCGACCAGTACAGCGATCCCGACGGCGGCCTCAGCGTGGTCGACGCGGGGGGACGCTGGCTGCTTCCGGGATTCGTCGAGGCACACGGACATGTCGGCATCCACGAGGAGTCGCACGGGTGGGCCGGAGACGACACCAACGAGGGCGGCGAGTCGAACGGTGCCAAGTTCCGCGCGCTCGACGCGATCCACCCCACCGACGAGGGGTTCCGCGACGCGCTGTCGGGCGGCGTCACCTCGATCGTCATGAAGCCCGGCTCGGCGAATCCGATCGGCGGCCAGACGGTGGCGATCAAGACCTGGGGACGCATCGTCGACGAGATGGTCATCCGGCAGCCGTGCAGCATGAAGTCGGCCCTCGGGGAGAACCCGAAGAACTACAACTGGAACAACCAGAAGCGACCGCCGAAGACCCGCCAGGCGGTGGCGTCGCAGATCCGCGAGGCGTTCGTCGAGGCCGTCAACTACCGCGGGCGGCGGAGGCAGGCCGACCAGGAGAACAAGTGGGCCGACCGCAACCTCACCCACGAGGCCCTCGGGCTGGTGCTCGACGGCGCCATCCCGTGGTGCCAGCACTGCCACCGGGTCGATGACATCGCCACCGCGGTGCGTCTGTCGGAGGAGTTCGGCTACCGGCTGGTCGTCAACCACGGCACCGAGGCGCACCTCATCGCGGACGTGCTCGCCGACAAGGGCATCCCGGTGATCATCGGCCCCCTGTTGACGTCACGCTCGAAGCAGGAGCTGGAGAACCGCTCGATCAGCAACCCGGCACGACTGGCCCGGGCCGGCGTTGTGATCGCGATCACCACCGACGCGCCGGTGGTGCCCATCAATTTTCTCGTGCACCAGGCGAGCTTCGCGGTCAAGGAGGGGCTCGATCCGGTCACCGCGCTCGAGTCGATCACGATCAACCCTGCCCGCATCCTGGGTCTCGACGGGAGGGTCGGCTCGATCGAGGTGGGCAAGGACGCCGATCTCGTGCTGTGGAGCGGCGACCCGCTCGACGTCATGAGCCGGGCCGAGCAGGTGTTCGTCGAGGGGCGGGCGGTCTACGATTTCGACCCGGCCAGTGGCCGCGGCCGCACTCTCGACCCGTACGAGACACTCGGGCGCACGGTCGGCCTCCCGATCCGCTGACCATGTCGTGCGCGGCCCACGCCGTCGCACCCACCACCGGACCCCGGCACCATAGGACAGGTAACAGATGAGCCAGTACGTCAAGCCCTCCAACGACCATTCCCATGGTCTGGCCGACGGGGGGCGGCTGCGTCCGATCGTCCGCTGGGACGACGGCGTGATGCACATCGTCACCCGCCCCGTCGAGCGCTTCGACGACGAGTTGCGGACGCTCGTTCGCGACATGTTCGCGACGATGGAGGCGGCGAACGGTGTCGGCCTGGCCGCGCCGCAGGTGGGCGTCGACCTCGCGGTGTTCGTCTACGACTGCCCCGACGACGATCAGGTGATCCACCGCGGGATCGTCTGCAACCCCGAGGTCGAACTGCCCACCGGGCGGAACCGCGTGCTCGAGACGAGTGACGAGGGGTGTCTCAGCTGGCCCGGCGCCTACCAGCCGCTCGCCCGCCCCGACAAGGTGATCTGCCGGGGCCTCGACATCAACGGCGACCCGATCGAACTGCACGGCACAGGCTATCTCGCGCGCTGCTTCCAGCACGAGACCGATCACCTCAACGGGGTCGTCTTCGGTGACCGCCTGTCGGGCCGGTCACGTCGCCTGCTCGACCAGCAGAAGGAGTCACTGGCCCACTTCTACCCGGCCGACTGGCCGGTGACCCCGAAGGGCCGTCAGGACGATGAGGGCGCGCGGAGCGTCTGACACAGAATCGCGGTGGCAGAGGCGACGTTGAGTGAGTCGACGCCGCGAGCCATCGGGATGGTGACGTGCACGTCGGCCCCGGCGAGCCAGTCGCCGGTGAGTCCGGGGCCCTCGCTGCCCACCAGCAGGGCGATCCGGCGTGGACGCCGGCGCACCTCGGCCGCGTAGCCGCCGAGGTCGACCGCGTCCGGCCCGAGCATGGCGGCCACCACCTCGAAGCCCGCCGCGCGCAACAGCCCCGGTCCGTCGCCGGGGTTCATGCGCGCCCACGGGATCGCGAAGATCGTGCCCATCGAGGCCTTGATCGCCCGCCGGTAGAAGGGGTCGGCCGAGCGTGCGGAGATCAGCACGCCGTCCCAGCCGAGACCCGCGGCGTTGCGGACGATCGCCCCGAGGTTCGCGTGGTCGACGATGTCCTGGCAGACCACCAGCCGGTCGTCTCGGAGCAGCGCATCGGGGGCGTGGGAGCCGCGACGCTCCATCGACGCCAACGCGCCACGGTGCACGTGGAACCCGGTCACCTGTTCGGCCAGCGGCTCGGGCACGACGTAGACGGGAACCTCCACTCCGGCGAGGAGGTCGTTCAGCGCGGGAATCCACCGGGGAGCGAGCATCAGCGACCGCGGCGGGTACCCGGCCTCGATCGCGCGCCGGATGATCTTCTCGCCCTCGGCGATGAACAGCCCTTCGGCCGCCTCGAGTGATGTGCGCAGCCGGCTGTCGCGCAGCGCGACATAGTCGGCGAGCCGTGGGTCGGTGGGCTCGGTCACCTCGATGAAGCGGCTCACGGCCCGACCGTACCGTGGCCACCCCACGAACACGTCGTCACCGACGCGGGCGATAAAGTGCGCCGGGTGAACTCTCCCCGTTGGCTGCAGCGGATCCGCATCGACCGGTTCCTGCTCGCGATCATCACCTCGGCAGTCATCGCCTCGCTCCTCCCGGCCCGCGGCAGCGGCGTGGAGGTGTTCTCCTGGCTCACGAAGATCGTCATCGGGCTGCTGTTCTTCCTCTACGGCGCTCGCCTGGAACCGCGTGAAGCGATCGAGGGCGCCCGACACTGGCGGCTGCACGGGCTGATCCTGTCGTTCACGTTCCTCGTCTTCCCGATCATCGGCGTGGCCCTGCATCCCCTGCTCAGCCACGTGATCAGCCCGGACCTGTACGCCGGGCTGCTCTATGTGACGCTCGTCCCGTCGACGGTGCAGAGTTCGGTGAACTTCACCTCGATCGCCCGCGGGAACGTCGCGGGCGCCATCGTCTCGGCGTCCTTCTCGAACCTCATCGGCGTGTTCATCACGCCCATGCTCGTGCTGCTGCTGCTCCCGACTGCCGGGGGTCTGCACATCCAGGCAAGCGCGATCGGTGACATCGTGCTGCAGTTGCTGGTGCCGTTCATCCTGGGCCAGCTGTCGCGCCCGCTCACCGCCCGGTTCGTCGTCGAACACCGCAGGCCGCTCAAGTACGTCGATCAGGGCTCGATCGTGCTCGTCGTCTACTCGGCCTTCTCCGCCGGCATGCGGGAGCACATCTGGTCGAGCATCGACCTCGTCTCGCTGGCCATCGTGCTGCTGGTGGTGCTGGCCATGCTCGCGTTCATGCTGTGGTTCACCTGGACGGTGGCCGGACGTCTCGGGTTCAACCGCGCCGACCGGATCGCGATCCAGTTCTGCGGCACCAAGAAGAGCCTGGCCACCGGCCTGCCGATGGCCACCGTGCTGTTCGCCGGATCACCCG
>DAIESZ010000179.1 GCA_027346035.1 Propionibacteriaceae bacterium | reverse complement strand
GATGATCGTCGCGGTGAGCACCTCGTGCCCCTGCAGCCAGGGGATCATGGCCTCGGCGTTCTGCACCCCGGAAGACACCGACACGGCGACCGTCAGCACATAGTCGACCAGCAGGGCGCTGGCGACGGTCAGACCGGCCATCGGTCCGATGTTCACGGTGGCCACCTCGTAGTCACCGCCGCCTGACGGGTAGGCGTGGACGGTCTGGCGATAGCTCATCACGACGACGAGCATGACCAATGCGACGGCGATCGCGATCCTCCACGAGTACGCGAACCCGGCCATCCCCGCCAGGGACAGGGTGAGCACGATCTCGTCGGGCGCGTAGGCGACCGAGCTGAGTGCGTCCGAGGCGAACACCGGCAGCGCGATGCGCTTGGGCAGCAGGGTCTCACCCAACTGGGTGGAGGCCAGCTTGCGCCCCACGAGCACGCGCTTGACGGATTCGGACACCTTCACGGGGTGAGACTTTATCCTGGCATCGTCCCGGCCAGGCCCGCTGCGCGCGTCCGACCCCCGACCGGACGCCGCACGTGCGATAGCCTCGTGCCGTCGACCGGGTGTCCCGCCCCGGCCGACTCGCCGGAGCCGTCGCGGAGGAAATGTGCACATCGTCATCATGGGCTGCGGCCGCGTCGGGGCCACCCTCGCCCGCAGCCTCGAGAAGCGTGGTCACAGCGTCGCGATCATCGACATCGACGTCGAATCGTTCCGTCGTCTGGGGCCGGACTTCCAGGGCACGACCGTCAAGGGCGTGGGCTTCGATCGCGACGTGCTGCTCGAGGCCGGCATCGAACATGCCGACGGTTTCGCGGCCGTGTCCAGCGGCGACAACTCCAACGTGATCGCCGCGCGTGTCGTGCGCGAGGAGTTCGGCGTCCACAACGTCATGGCCCGCATCTACGACCAGGGCCGGGCCGAGGTCTACGAGCGCCTCGGCATTCCCACCGTGGCCACCGTGCGCTGGGCGGCCAACCAGGTGCTGCGCGGCCTGCTGCCCGAGGGTTCCGAACCGGTGTGGCGCGACCCCTCCGGCAAGGTCCGGCTCGTGCAGGTGGGCACTCATCCCTCCTGGGTCGGGCGCTCGGTCGGCACCATCCAGCAGACGCTCCACTGCCCCGTCCCGTTCCTCGTGCGTTTCGGCGAGGGTGTCGTGCCCACGGAGTCCACGGTGTTCCAGGACGGCGACCTGCTCTATGTCGCCGTCGAGAACGACCGCCTCGACGAGGTCGAGTCCGTCCTCGCCGACGTTCCGCCCCAGCACTGAACCGTCGCGACAGCCAGGTCGCAGCAGAGGAGTCACGACATGCGAGTCGTCATCGCCGGAGCCGGCAACGTCGGACGCTCGATCGCCCGCGAACTCATCCACAACGGCCATTCGGTGCTGCTCGTCGACCGGGACCCCCACGCCATGAAGACCGAGAGCGTTCCCGAGGCCGACTGGTTGCTGGCCGACGCCTGCGAACTCGACTCGCTCAAGGAGGCGCGGCTCGAGACCGCCGACGTGTCGATCGCCGCCACCGGCGACGACAAGGTGAATCTCGTCCATTCGCTGTTGGCCAAGACCGAATTCGGCATCCCCCGGACCGTGGGGCGGGTGAACCATCCCCGCAACGAATGGCTGTTCACCGAGAAATGGGGGGTCGACATCATGGTCTCGACCCCCCGCCTGATGTCCGCCCTGGTCGAGGAGGCCGTCACCGTGGGCGACCTCGTGCGCCTGTTCACCTTCAAGAAGGGCCGCACCAACCTCGTCGAGATGACCCTGCCGCACGAGAGTCCCTGCGTCGGACGCCGCGTCGATTCGCTGAACCTGCCGGGCGACGGCGTGCTGGTGGCGATCGTCCGGGACGGCGTCGCCCGCGCACCCGAAAACGCTGCGGCCGTCGAGGGCGGAGACGAACTGCTGTTCATCGTGTCGCCGGAGTACGAGCAGGAACTGACCGAGCTGCTGGCGCCGCGCGACTGAGCGGCCCTGCCCGGGCCGAGCAGGTCAGTCCGCCAGCAGTTGGTAGCGCGGGTTGAAGATCGTGCGCCGCCCGTCGGAGAGTGTCAGCCGCCCCGTGACGCGCAGCCGGCGTCCGGCCACGATGCCCGGCACCGATGGGCGCCCGAGCCACACCAGGCGCACGACGCCGGTGCCGTCGTCGAGGTCGGCCTCGAGCCCGCGGCCGGTGGTGCCCGGCGCGATCACCAGCACCGTGACCTGTCCGACGAGGGTCACCTCGCTGCGCACGAGGCAGTCGGTGAGCTTGTCGGCGCCGGCGGCCTCCGCCTGGCGCTCGAGCGATTCGGCGTGGATTTCCGATGCGGAACGACCGAACCGGCTCCATGCGCGGCGGAGCCGGGCCGTCACACCATGCACGTCAGCGGGCATCGTCATCGGGGTTCCAGGGTGGGATGGACGGGGACACGACCGGCGGCTCGCTGCCCGTAGGGGGTGGCCGACCGGCGGGGGGATCGCTCAGACATCTGCTGCGGGCGGGTCTGCGAGCCCGATGTTGTCGGGCACGCTGAGCCACACGAGATCGCCCGGCACCCGGGGCTGGTCGTCTCGGGAGACCACGAGGTTCTTGAAGAACTCGATCAGCACTCCGGCGGAACCGGTGTTGGCGTCGCTCATCGCGGACTCGCCCATCAGCGTGCCGCGCAGCAGCCATCGAGGCCCCTGCACCAGCCAGATCCGGGACGCGTGCAGCATCTCCTCACCCTGAGGGCCCTGCACCGGGACGAGCCGGCGCAGTTCGGTGCCGAACGGGCCTTCGGCGCGGTTGACGTTGCCGCCGTTCTCGGTGGCGCCCGACTCCAGCGCCTCGCGTACCTCCGGGAGCATCGACGAGCGCGCGGGCGCGGCGAACAGTGCCACCTCGAGCCCGGACGAGCCGTGCAGGGCCAGGAGGGCCTGCACGCGCTGGGACTGCTGCTCGATCTGGAGCTGGATCGCGACCTCGGGGTCGGGGGTCACGATCAGGCTGCCGAAGTCGAGACGTTCGATCCCGGACTCGGCGTCACCCGACAGGTCGACTTCGCTGATGTCGAACGGACCGTCGTCGCGCCAGTCACGCGACTCGTCAAGTACCTCCCACTCATCTGCGGGTTCCTCGCCATCGACTTCCTCTTCGTCGAGTT
>DAIESZ010000175.1 GCA_027346035.1 Propionibacteriaceae bacterium | reverse complement strand
TGACCCCGCATCACGGCCCCCGAGGTCGGCACGGCCGGTGGGGGGTGGCCCGCCTGTACGCGCGTCTCACCTGGCCCACGGCGGCGGTCATCGCCCTGGTGATCATCGGGTACATCGCGCTCGAAATCGCCAGCTTCCGCACCGCCTATCCCGACGGCGTGTCCCCGCTGCAGTTCGAGATCTTCCGGGACAACCCCGCCGTGCGGATGTTGAGCGGCGTCCCTCAGGCCCTCGACACGGCCGGGGGCTTCGCGGTGTGGGACGCCGGGTGGCTGATGCAGGTCATCGTCGCCGTCTGGGCGATCCTCACCACGAGCCGGCTGCTGCGTGGTGAGGAGGATGTCGAACGCGCCGACCTCGTGCTCGCGTCGCCGGTACGCGCGACGGCGGTGACCGGGATCGTCGTCTCGGTGATCGCCGCCGAGTCGGTCGTGATCGGACTCGCGGCCGCCCTGACGCTGGGACTCACCGGGGAGGCCTGGCCCGGTTCCGTGCTGTTCGGCCTGGGGATGGGAGGGGTGGGCGCCGCGTTCACTGCGTCCACCGCCGTGGTCAGTCAGCTGGTCGACGTGCGGCGCCGGGTCTCCGGGCTGGGCGCGAGCCTGCTGGGTGCGGCCTACGCGCTGCGCATGGTCGCCAACAGTGCCGACCACCGATTGTGGATCCGCTGGCTGACACCGTTGGGGTGGACCGACCAGCTGCAGCCGTTCGGCGCCGACGACCCCGTCGCGCTGCTGCCCGTCGTCGTGGTTCCGATGGCGTTGGGGTTCGTCGCCGTGAGACTGCGTGCCGTGCGGGACGTGGGCGCGGCGCTGCTGGCGCCGGAGGCGGGCCGGCGATCGCACCTGCATCTGCTCTCCAGCCCCCTCGCGTTCGCGTGCCGCAGCACCTGGTCCTCCCTGCTCGGCTGGGCACTCGGACTGGCCGCCTTCGCCGCGGTCATGGGCGCACTCGTCGGGACCATGATCGAATGGATCTCCGAGGACCTCGGCTACCAGCAGATCCTGTCGGATCTGAGACTCGACGAGGCCCTCACCGTTCAGGGGTTCGTGGCCATGCTCAGTCTCGTGTTCTGCCTGGCCATCGTCGTGCAGGTGGTCTACCGGATCGGCGCCGCCCACGCCGAGGAGGAATCGTCCCGCCTCAACGCCGTGCTCGCCCGCCCCGTGGGACGGTTGCGCTGGCTCGGCGGTCATGTCCTGCTCGCCGCCGGGGGAGCGCTGCTCCTGGCCACCATCGTCGGGGTGGCGATGTGGGGCGGTGGCCGGGCCGCCGGGGCGGGCGGGCTGCGCCTGTCGGACACCCTGAGTGCCAGCCTCAACACGTTGCCGGTCGTCGCGTTGCTCGCCGGGTTGTCGATCGGGCTCTTCGGCATCGCACCGCGCTTCACGGTGTCCGTGCCGACCGTCGTCGTGCTGGCCGGCTTCGTGCTGTACCTGCTCGGCCCCGCCCTGGAATGGCCCACCTGGGCGCTCAACCTCTCGCCGTTCACCCACCTCGCCATGGTGCCGGCCGAACCCTGGCGGGGCGGTGCCGCGCTGGCCATGACGGGGATCGGGGCCGTCCTCGGTGGCGTGGGAGCGCTGGGGTTCGGGCGACGCGACATCGCACCCGGCTGACCCGCCCGCAGCGACCGGCGACGACACGTCGATCCGCTGGGGGCCGCGGGTCCGCGAGGCGGGGTCCGGCCGCCTCGCGGTGGGGTGGGCCGGGATGTCGATGAGAATGCTCTGACCGGCGGTGACAAGCTGGACGCACCAGGCAGGACTACGCCAGACGAGCACGCGGGGAACCACCTGGTGGAGGTCCCAGCCGCCGAGCGGCTTGTCCCGGTGGGCTCGCCGGGACAACTGCGCCAGCGTCCTGGTCGCCGTCGAGAGCGGCCCGCAGACCGTTGTGGCCCACTACAGGTCGGGGTTAAGCTCGCGACGGCTGCACGCCTCGACCTGTCGGCCTCCGGGTCGTGCGACGAGGGTCGGGCGACGAGGAAGGTGTGACATGACGGCACTGGACTGGTACCGAAGGAACTGGCCGAAGGTCGGCATCGTGGCCGCGGGCGCCGCCGTCGGCGGGGTGGCGCTGGTAGCCAAGCCCTTGGACCGGTCGCGGGCGCTGGCGATCGCCGCCGCGGCCGTCCTGCCGCTCCACCAGGCCGAGGAGTACATCGTTCCGGGCTGGTTCCCGGGACTGCTGAATGCGGGGATCCTCAAGAGCGACCAGCCCGCGAACTATCCCGCGAACACCCAGAGCGTGATGGTGATCAACACGGTGCTCGGATACCCGTTCGTCCTGCTGCCTTTCGCGTTCCCGAGGTCGAAGACGATCGGCCTGTCGCAGCAGATGTTCGGGTTGGCCCAATTGGCCGCCCACGCGGTGGTTTTCCCGCTGATCACGAAACGGAGATACACGCCGGGGGAGGCGACGTCGCTCGTGCTCTGGCTGCCCATCGCGCTCGCGTGGATCCGTGACCAGCAGCGGAACCATGGGGGTCTCTCCGGCCGCCAGGTCCTGCTCGCGACGGCGATGGTGACCGCGTTCTCGGTGGGAGGGATTCTCGGTCCAATCCAGCTGTTCAAGGACGAGGCCTCGCCCTACGCCTTCGAGGATCGGCAGGTCAGGTTGCCCTGACCAGCCGCCCGAAGCGCGGCCGCCCCACCCTCCCGACGGTGCGGCTCGGCCGGGAGGATCGAGGCGCGTGGGAGTCTCTCGCGGCGCGGGCCCAGGCAGACCGGTCGGCCCTACGCTGGAAGTGCGTCCACGCGTGGGGGTGATCGAGGTGCATCCGTTCTACGGTCCGAGCAGCCGGCTGGTCTCCGCGTCCGATGGCCGGGCCAGTGGTCTGATCTCGATGGCGGCCTACCTGGTCTTCTGGGCGGCGGCGCTCGTGCTCGTCAAGCGGGAGGTCGACGCCCGCTGGCCCCGGCGCCCCGGTGGCGATGGCGCGTCCGACCCGGCGATCGCCGTGGTGCGCGACCGGTTCGCGCGCGGAGAGATCGACGAGTCGCAGTTCCGGGCCATGGTGCGGGTGCTCCGCGATCCGCACGGGCAACCATGACTCCCACGCCCGCGGTGCGTCCGGGCGCTCGGGCCTGGCTGGGGTTGGGGTGGTTCGGGCTGACGACGGTGCTGTTCCGCAGGCGCGATCCGATCATCGGCTCGGTGATCGTCACCGACCGCTGCAACCTCGCCTGTCGGCACTGCGCGGTCGCGAACCTGCGACGCGTCGACTACCCGTTCGAGACACTCCGCCGCGACCTGCGACGGCTGCACGCGCAAGGGGTGCGGATCCTGCTGCTCTACGGCGGGGAACCGATGCTGTGGCACGACGGGCAGCGGACGCTTCGCGACATCATCGACGAGGCTCGCTCCATCGGGTTCCCCTGGGTGTGCGTGGTCACCAACGGGACCCGTGGCGTCGACCTGCCCGAGGCCCACCTGGTCCTGGTCAGTGTCGACGGGACGCGGGAACACCACGACGCGATGCGCGGCCGCACCTTCGACCGGGTGCTGGCCAACATCGACGCCGCGACGTCGGCCAACCTCGTCCTGTACATGGCCGTCAACCGGGTGAACGTCGACGACGTCGAGTA
>DAIESZ010000165.1 GCA_027346035.1 Propionibacteriaceae bacterium | reverse complement strand
CTATCTCGACCTGCGCCGCCCGGCCCCCGGGGCGGCGATCCGACTGCGCAGCCGGGTCAACGCCGCGGCCCGCACCGTGCTGGGCGAGCGGGACTTCGTCGAGATCGAAACCCCCACCCTCACCCGGTCGACCCCGGAGGGTGCCCGTGACTTCCTCGTGCCCGCGAGGCTCGCCCCCGGAAGCTGGTACGCGCTGCCGCAGAGTCCCCAGCTGTTCAAGCAGCTGCTCATGGTGGCCGGGATGGAGCGCTACTACCAGATCGCCCGCTGCTACCGCGACGAGGACTTCCGCGGTGACCGCCAGCCGGAGTTCACCCAGCTCGACATCGAGATGAGCTTCGTCGACCAGGACGACGTCATCGAACTCGGCGAGGCCGTCGTCCGGCAGATCTGGAAGCTCATCGGCGTCGACCTCCCGACGCCGTTCCCGCGGATGACCTACGCGGAGGCGATGGACACCTACGGGTCCGACAAGCCCGACCTGCGTTTCGACCTGCGGATCGCCGAACTCACCGACTTCTTCGCCGACACCCCGTTCCGGGTGTTCCAGGCGCCCTACGTGGGTGCCGTGGTGATGCCCGGCGGCGGCACGCTGCCGCGCCGCCAGTTCGACGCCTGGCAGGAGTGGGCCAAGCAGCGCGGCGCGAAGGGCCTTGCGTACGTGACCATCGACGAGAACGGGCAACTCGGTGGCCCGGTGAGCAAGAACATCTCCGACACCGAGCGCGAGGGACTGGCGGCCCGGGTCGGGGCCAATCCCGGCGACGCGATCTTCTTCGCGGCCGGGCAGCGGTCGGCATCCCAGTCGCTGCTGGGAGCCGCCCGGCTCGAGATCGGACGCCGCACCGGCCTCATCGACCAGGACGCCTGGAGCTTCCTGTGGGTGGTCGACGCCCCGCTGTTCAAGCCGACCTCCGAGGCCACCGCCGAGGGTGACGTGGCGGTCGGTGAGGGTGCCTGGACCGCGGTGCACCACGCGTTCACCTCCCCGAAGCCCGAGTGGCTCGACCGGTTCGACTCCGAACCCGGCAACGCCCTCGCCTACGCCTACGACATGGTGTGCAACGGCAACGAGATCGGCGGCGGGTCGATCCGTATCCACCGGCGCGACGTGCAGGAGCGGGTGTTCCGCGTCATGGGCATCGGCGCCGAGGAGGCGCAGGAGAAGTTCGGCTTCCTGCTCGACGCCTTCCAGTTCGGCGCGCCGCCGCACGGCGGCATCGCGTTCGGGTGGGACCGGATCGTCATGCTGCTCACCCACGCCGAATCGATCCGCGAGGTGATCGCCTTCCCGAAGACCGGGGGCGGCTACGACCCGCTCACCGGCGCACCGGCCCCCATCACCCCGCAACAACGCCGGGAGGCCGGCGTCGACGCGAGGCCGAAGAGGTCCGGCGACGGCGCGGTCACCGTCGCCGATAAGGCCTGAACCCCCACCGGCCGTCCGGCGCCCCCAGGAACCCCGCAGGGGACGCCGGACCGGCAACGCCACGGTCGCGGGGATGAGGTGGGCAGGCATGCGGCAACCACGATGGATCGACCTCGACGGCGTCGTCAACATGCGTGACGTCGGCGGGATGCCCACCGTCGGCGGGCGACCCCTGCGATCGGGCCGGCTGATCCGGTCCGACAACCTGCAGGACCTCAGCGCGGACGCCGTACGGTGGCTGGTCGACGAGGCCCGCCTCAGCGACGTCGTCGACCTGCGCACCGGCGTCGAGGTGCGCGGCGAGGGTCCGGGGCCCCTGGCGGGAACGTCGGTGCGCATCCACCACCTGAGCCTCTACCCCGAGGGGGCGTCGACCACCGGCATCCCCGGCGACACCGAGCTGCCCTGGCTCGCCGACCGCGAGGAGGTCACCGGCGGCTCGCACGAGTCGATGCTCGTGCAGCACTACTCGCGCTACCTGGTGCGGCGTCCCGACAACGTCGTGGCCGCGCTGCGGGTGATCGCCCGGGCACGGGGGGCGGTCGTCGTGCACTGCGCCGCCGGCAAGGACCGCACCGGAACGATCACCGCGCTGGCGCTGCGCCTGGTCGGGGTCGGCATCGACGACATTGCCGCGGACTACGACGCCACCAACGAACGCCTCGCCGCGATCCTGCACCGGCTCCGGGGCCGGGCGACCTACGCGGCCGACCTCGCCGGCCAGGACGAGGCCAGCCAGCGGACGCCGGCCGATGCCATGCGGGGGCTCCTCGAGCACGTCGATGACGCCTGGGGAGGGGTCGAGAGCTACCTCGGCCGGCACGGCTGGCTCGCCGACGACACCCCCGCCCTGCGGCGGCGCCTGCTCGGGTGAGGCGTGGGCTTGCGCCGCGTGCCAGCATGTTGGGCATGAGCGAATCCACCGGAGCCGGCGACCGGCTCGACGTGACCACCGGGCAGGGCGACGTTCCGACGACCCTTGTCCGCCCGACCAGCGGCTCGGGGGCGGGTCTCGTGCTCGTCCAGGAGATCTTCGGGGTGTCCGGGTACATCCGGCGGCGGGCCGCCGATCTCGCCGCGCTCGGCTACACGGTCGCGGTACCGAACCTGTATTGGCGCCACGGCGGGGCGGTCGGTGGCGACGTCGTCGCCGACGACGATCCGGACGCCCTCGGCCGGGGCATGGCGCTGATGCAGGCCACCGACTGGGACCAGGCGGTCGGCGAGGTGCGGGCCACCGTCGCGGCACTGCGCGGAGATCCCGCCACCGGTGGCCGGGTCGGGGCAATCGGCTTCTGCTACGGCGGCGGCCTCGCCTACGCCGCGGCTGCCGCGGGCGCGGGCGACGACCTGCCCGACGTGCTGGTGAGCTACTACGGGTCGGCGCTGCCGATGCTCGTCGACGCCGCGCCGGTGCCTCGGATTCCGCAGCTGCACCACTTCGGGGACGCCGATGCCTACATCACCCCCGATGTCGCCCGGCACGTCGGGGAGGTCGTGGCCGGCGGTCCCGACACCCAGGTGCACGTGTGGCCGGGGGCCGGGCACGCATTCGACAACACCCTGCCGATGTTCCACCACCCCGAGGCGAGCCGCGGCGCCTGGCGGGTCACCACCGAGTGGCTGGCCGGCCACTTCCCGTCCTCCTGACCCGGCCGGTCGGGGGCGGGCCCGAGGGTAGCCTGAGCCTGACATGACTGAGCAGACCGACCTCTTCGGCACCCCCGACCCCTCGCCGGCGACGTCCACGGCCGCCGGATCGTTGGGTGCCGCCGCGCACGCCGACGCGCCGCTGGCCGTGCGGATGCGTCCCCGCAGCGTCGACGAGATCGTCGGCCAGCGCCATCTGCTCGGCGCCGGATCGCCGTTGCGTCGCCTCGCCGAGGGGCAGGCGGCGATGTCGGTGTTCCTCTGGGGGCCCCCGGGAGTGGGCAAGACGACGATCGCCTCGGTGGTGTCGCACACGTCGAAGCGACGCTTCGTCGAGATCTCCGCGGTCACCGCCGGCGTCCGCGAGGTGCGCGCGGAGATTGAACGTGCGCGCCGAGAGCTCGAGCGGGGTTCCGGCACGGTGCTGTTCGTCGACGAGGTGCACCGGTTCAACAAGGCCCAGCAGGACGTCCTGCTACCGGCCGTCGAGAACCGACTGATCACGCTGATCGCGGCCACCACCGAGAACCCGAGCTTCTCGGTGATCGCCCCGCTGCTGTCCCGGTCGCTGCTGCTCACGCTCAGGCCGCTCACCGACGACGACATCGTCGTGCTCGTCGAGCGGGCGATGGCCGACGAGCGCGGTGTGCGCACGCGGGCGGGCTCGCCGATGACGATCGCACCGGAGGCCCGCGACCAGATCGTCCGGCTCGCCGGCGGCGACGCGCGGCGAGCACTCACCTACCTCGAGGAGGCGGCGGCAGTCGCCGACCAGCACGGGACCGACGCGATCGGCTCCGACGCCGTCGAGTTGGCGGTCGACCGGGCGGCGGTGCGCTACGACCGGGACCGCGACCAGCACTACGACGTGATCAGCGCGTTCATCAAGAGCGTGCGGGGCAGCGACGTCGACGCCGCGCTGCACTACCTGGCCCGGATGATCGAGGCGGGGGAGGACCCCCGGTTCATCGCCCGCCGGCTGATCATCCTGGCCAGCGAGGACATCGGGATGGCGGCGCCGTCGGTGCTGCAGACCGCGGTCGCCGCCGCGCAGGCGGTGCAGTTGATCGGCATGCCCGAGGCCCGGCTGACGCTGGCGCACGCGACGGTGGCCGCGGCGATGGCGCCGAAGTCGAACGCGGTGAGCACCGCCATCGACGCGGCCCTGGCCGACGTGCGCGCGGGCCGGATCGGTGAGGTGCCGCCGCACCTGCGCGACGCGCACTACGCCACGGCCTCCCGGTACGGCCACGGAGTCGGCTACCGCTACGCCCACGACCACCCGCACGGGGTGGCCGAGCAGCAGTACCTGCCCGACGTGCTGGCCTCGGCGTCCTACTATCAGCCCACCGACCACGGCAACGAGGCGGCGCTGCGTGAGCGGCTCGCGACGCTGCGCGAACTGCTGGGACGCCCCGCCCGCGACTGAAGGCGCCCCCCGGTGGTCACTGCTCGGGGTGCTCGACGACGAATCCGTCGGCGTCGAGTTCGGTGCCGCGGCCTGGCGTGCCGTGACCCCGAGGGCTGGTGGGTCCGAGCGCCGCCGCGAGCCGAATCTCCCGGGCCGCCCGCTCGGCCTCCTGCTCCTTCGCCTGGGCCTTGATCGCGCCGCGGTCGTCCTTGAGATCGGAGACCAGGTGACTCTCGGCGGCCATGCCGGCCAGCAATTGGCGGACCCGGACGATCTCGGCGTCGACCTGCGCCCCGAGCAGCAGCGCGACGTTGGTCAGCCACAGCCACAGCAGCATGACGATCAGCCCGGCGAGGGTGCCGTAGGTCTTGTTGTAGCTTCCGAAGTTCGCCACGTAGAAGCCGAACCCGGTCGAGGCGAGGATCCAGACGACGAGGGCGACGAGGGCACCGACGCTGAGCCACCGGAACCGGAGCCGCCTCACGTTGGGTGTCACGTGGTAGAGCAGGGCGATCATGGACATCACCACGAGCAGCAGCCCCGGCCATTTGGCGATGTTCCATGCGCGCAGGCCCACCGAGCCGATCCCGATGAGCGAGAACACGGCCGTGGCGAGCGTGCCGCTCACCGCCAGGCCCACCAGCACGAGCGCCGCCATCACCTCGATCGCGATCGTCAGTGCGAACAGGGTGGGACGCAGCGTCCAGACGGGCCGGCCCTCGGGCACGCCGTAGATGCGGTTCATCGCCCGCGCGAACGCGCCGACGTACCCGGACGCCGACCAGGTGGCGGCCAGGATGCCGATCACCAGGGCGATGCCCGAGCCGCGCGCGTCGACCATCGCGGTGATGATCGGTTCGATGCTCGAGGTGGCGCTGCCCGGGATGAACCGCCGGATGAGGTCGAGGAGGGTCCGGGTGGTGGCCCGGGCGTTGCCGAAGACCCCGAGCAGCGACACGAGGGCCAGCAGGGCGGGGAACAGTGACTGGACGCTGTAGTAGGTGAGGGCCGCCGCGAGGTCGGTGCCCTGGTTCGCGGAGAACCTGCGCCATGCGTTGCGGGCGGTGAACCGCCACACCGGCTGCTCGGGGTTGGTCATCTGTTCTCCTCCCATCGCATCCGGTCATGCTAACCAGCCGGGGCGATGCCGCAGGCGGGAACGGGCCGGGCCCCACCCGAACCGACGGGTCGAGACGACCTGCGGCCGGCGAACCGCGGTGCGCGACATTGCCCGGCCCGCGTAGACTTGCACCCTGTTGCCAGTCCCCGGCACGACCATGTCGGGCGTTGTCGACGAGCCGGTCGATACCCTTCCGCGTATCAGCGTGTTGTCACCGCGGCCGGCGTCGACGGGCCCGACGCGCAGAACCACGACCCGATGGAGTGAACCAGATGAAGGCCGCCGACATCGCGCGCACCTATGTGGAGTTCTTCGAACGCCACGGCCACGCCGTCGTGCCCAGCGCCTCGCTGCTCTACAACGACCCGACGCTGCTGTTCGTCAACGCGGGCATGGTGCCGTTCAAGCCGTACTTCACCGGAGCCGAACCCGCCCCGTGGAAGCGGGCGGTCAGCGTGCAGAAGTGTGTGCGCACCCTCGACATCGACGAGGTCGGCAAGACCACCCGGCACGGAACCTTCTTCCAGATGCTCGGCAACTTCTCCTTCGGCGATTACTTCAAGCAGGGCGCCATCGAGATGGCCTGGGAGCTGGTCACCGCCGAGCAGCACAACGGCGGCTTCGGATTCGACCCCGACACGGTGTGGGTCACCGCGCTGCACGGTGACGACGAGACCGTCGACCTGTGGCGCGCCGTGGGTGTGCCGAGCGAGCACATCCAGCTCCGTGGACTCAAGGACAACTACTGGCACATGGGCATCCCGGGCCCCGGCGGGCCGTGCTCGGAAATCTACATCGACCGCGGACCCCAGTACGGCCCCGACGGTGGCCCCGAGGCCGACGAGGACCGGTTCCTCGAGATCTGGAACCTCGTGTTCCAGACCGAGGAACTCTCGGCGGTGCGCGCCAAGGACGACTTCGACGTCGCCCGGCCGCTGCCCAGCCAGAACATCGACACCGGCGCGGGTCTCGAGCGGATCGCGTTCCTGCTCCAGGGCGTCAACAACATGTACGAGATCGACGAGGTCTACCCGGTCATCGCCCGGGCCGCCGACATGGCCGGGAAGAAGTACGGCGCGAACCCCGACGACGACGTCCGGCTGCGGGTCGTGGGCGACCACGTCCGCTCCGGGCTGATGCTGATGACAGACGGGGTCACCCCCGGGAACGAGGCGCGAGGCTATGTGCTGCGGCGGCTGCTGCGCCGCGTGGTCCGCGCGATGCGGCTGCTCGGGGTGCACGACCCGGTGCTGCCCGAACTGCTCGGCGTCAGCCGCGGGCTCATGCACGCCACCTACCCCGACATCGACGACCAGTGGGCGCGGGTGCTACCGGTCGCCACCGGTGAGGAGGAGTCGTTCCGGCGCACCCTGACCGCGGGCACCACGCTGTTCGACGCCGCGACCCGGGAGGTCAAGCAGCAGGCGTCCCCGCAGCTGAGCGGCGACAAGGCGTTCCAGCTGCACGACACGTTCGGCTTCCCGATCGACCTCACCCTGGAGATGGCCGCCGAGCAGGGCCTGAGCGTCGACCGTCGACGCTTCACCGAGCTGATGTCGGAGCAGAAGGCCCGGGCGAAGGCCGACGCCCGCGCGAAGAAGGGTGGGGGGGGGTGTCCACGGAGGTCTACTCCCAGCTGCGCGAGAGGGGGGAGACCCCCTTCCGCGGCTACACCGACCTGCAGGTGCCCACGCGCGTCCGCGGCATCATCGCCGACGGGCGGATCACCGACAGGGTGCGGGACGGAGTGGTCGAGCTCGTCCTCGACGAGACCCCGTTCTACGCCGAGGCCGGCGGCCAGGACTCCGACGCGGGCGTGCTGAGGATCAACGGGGCCGAACTCGACGTGCTCGACGTGCAGCGTCCGGTGCCGGGGCTCATCGTGCACAAGGTGCAGATCCCCGAGTCGGGGGCGGAGTTCACGGTCGGTGACGAGGTCGACGCGCGCGTCGACGGATTCCACCGGGCGGGTTCGTGCCAGGCGCACTCGGCGACCCACATCGTCCATGCGGCGCTCCGCGAGCTGGTCGGGCCCACCGCGACCCAGGCGGGGTCGTACAACAAGCCCGGATACCTGCGCTTCGACTTCTCCGCCCAGCACGGCCTGTCTCCGGCGCTGCGCGACGAGATCGAACAGCGCTGCAACGAGGCCATCCGCGACGACCTGTTAGTCACCGCCACCGAGATGCCGCTGCAGGAGGCGCGGGCGATGGGGGCGATGGCGATGTTCGGCGAGAAGTACCCGCCGGTTGTCCGTATGGTCGAGCTCGGCGGGCCGTGGTCACGCGAGTTGTGCGGCGGCACGCACGTGCAGCGCACCTCCCAGATCGGCCTGCTCAGCCTGCTCGGCGAGCAGTCGGTCGGGTCGGGGACCCGCCGGGTCGAGGCGCTGGTGTCGGCCGACGCGTTCGACCATCTCGCGGCCGAACGGGCGCTCGTCCACGGACTCACCCAGATTTTGCGGGTGCAACCCGACCAGCTGACGGACCGGGTGGAGCGGCTGGTGGCCGAGCTGCGCGACGCCGAGAAGCAGATCGCCGACCTGAAGTCCGCGCAGCTGCGAGCAGGTGTGGCCGACATGGTGGCGCGGGCCACCGACGTCGGTGGGATCAGCTACGTCGGCGAGCAGGTCAGCGGCGTCAGTGGCAACGACCTGCGCACGCTCGCGACCGACATCCGGTCGCGCCTCGGCGACCGGGCCGGGGTCGTCGTGCTCGTGGGGGGCGCTGTCGACAAGCCGTCGGCGGTGGTGGCCACGAACGCGGCCGCCCGGGCGCTCGGTGCCCGGGCCGGCGCGCTCATCGGCATCGCCACGGCAGAACTCGGTGGCCGCGGTGGCGGCAAGGACGACCTCGCCCAGGGTGGCGGCACCGATGGCACCGGGGGTGCCCGGGCTGTCGAGGCGGTGCGTCGGGCCCTGGCCGGATGAGCATGCGCGAGGGTGTCCGACTGGCGCTCGACTGGGGCGGCGCGCGGATCGGGGTCGCGGCGTGCGACCGCTCAGCGATCCTGGCGTTCCCGGTGGCCACGCTGGCCAACACGCCCGACGTCTGGGGTGCGCTCGCCCGGCTGGTCGCCGAGTACGAGCCGTTCGAGGTTCTCGTAGGATTGCCCGTGGCGCTGAGCGGCCGCGAGGAACTCGCCGCCTCGACCGTGGCCGAGGTCGCGCTCGGCATCGCCGCCAGGGTCGCACCCGTCCCCGTCCGACTCGTCGACGAGCGGATGTCCAGCGCGGCGGCACACCGTAGTCTGGCCAGTGCCGGACGCGGGTCGCGGGCCCGCCGTGCGGTGATCGACCAGGCCGCGGCGGTCGCGATCCTCGAGCACGCGTTGACCTACGAGCAGCTCACGGGTGCGCCCCCCGGGCGGCTCGTGGACGCCGGGAGCCGGCGTCAGGACCAACCCGGCCAGGCCGCAGGCCCTACCACCGACGTGAGGACCCCAGAGTGAGCGGATTGTTCGTCGACAACGACGGCCGATGGAGTTGGAAGAAGGCCGGCTATCGGGCACGCTCGGCGTTCGCCGTGCTGCTCAGCCTTGCCATTCTGGTCGGAGGCGGATGGATCGTCTACGACAAGCTCGATCAGGTCTACATGAGCTTCCGGTACGCCACCGACTATCCAGGCCCGGGCGGCGGCTCGGTGACCGTGACCGTCCCGAGCGGCGCGACGGTCACCCGGATCGGCCAGGTGCTGGTCGACGCCGGTGTCGTCAAGTCCGTCGGGGCCTTCACGAAGGCGGCATCCGACAGCGGGGACGCCTCGAAGTTCCAGGCCGGCGACTTCAAGATGCGGACGCAGATCCCGGCGGCGACGGCGGTGACGATGCTGCTCAACCCCGCCAACCGGGTGCAGCGCGCGGTGACCATCCCCGAGGGCCAACGGCTGAGCGTCACCCTCAGCACGATCAGCAAGAAGACCGGCATCCCGCTGGCCGACCTGCAGAAGGAGGCCAAGGATCTCACCGCGCTCAACCTGCCGTCGTGGGCGAAGAACCCGAACGCCCCCGAGGGGTTCCTGTTCCCCGACACCTACAACTACGACGCGAACCCGACGCCGGCGGAGATCCTGCCGGTGATGACCTCCGAGTTCGTGACGGTCGCCAGCGCACTGGGTCTGGAGACGAAGGCGAAGGCGCTCGGCTACACGCCGCTCCAGGTGCTCACGGTCGCGAGCATCGTGCAGGTGGAGGTGCCGCCGAAGTACCAGCCCGAGGTCGCCGCGGTGATCTACAACCGGCTCAAGCAGGGCATGCCGCTCGGCCTGGACACCTCGGTGCACTACGCCGTGAACAAGCCGATGAACGTGCCGCTGACCAGCGCCGACTTCCAGAATCCCAGTCCCTACAACACCTACGTCCACGCGGGACTCATGCCGGGGCCGATCGATTCTCCCGGGAAGTCCGCCCTGCAGGCGGCGCTGAACCCCGCGAAGTCCAGCGCCCTGTACTTCGTCACCGTGAACCTCAAGACCGGTGAGACGAAGTTCGCCTCGACGCTCGCCGAGCACGACAAGAACGTGCAGCAGTTCGACGACTGGTGCAAGGCGAACCCGGGCACGGCGGGATGCCCCGTCTCGTGATGTCCACGTCGTCGTCGATGCACTGCGCGGTCGTGGGGCATCCGGTGGCGCACTCGTTGTCGCCGGCGCTGCACCGCGCGGCCTACCGGCAGCTCGGGCTCGACTGGAGTTACGAGGCGGTTGACGTCGAACCCGGCGGCCTCGCCCGGTACGTCCGGGGTCTCGACCGTGGCCGCTGGCGCGGGCTCAGCGTGACCATGCCGCACAAGCCCGACCTCGTGGCGCTCGGTGCACCCGACGAGCTGGTGCGTCTCACCGGAGTCGCCAACACGTTGGTTCTGGACGCCGCCGGCGACACGGTGCACAACACCGACGGCCCCGGCTTCGTCCGGGCCTGCGAGGCGCACGGACTCGCCCGGGTCACCCGCGTCGTGATCGTGGGCAACGGGGCCACGGCCGCGTCCGTGCTGGTCGCCGTGGCGCGGATGGGGGCGCGCTCGGTCGTCGTGCTCGCCCGAGAGCCGCGCCGGGGTGAGCATCTCGTGGGACTGGCCGCCGAGGTGGGGGTGGCGTGCGAGGTGCGACGGCTCGTCGACCCGGTGGAGGCCTGCGACCTCGTCGCGTCGACGGTGCCCGCGGCGGCGCTCGGCCCCCACGCCGACGCTCTCGCGGCCGCCGCCGGCGTCGTCTTCGACGCGGTCTACGACCCGTGGCCCACCCCACTCGCCACCGCCGGCGGGGCCGCCGACCGGGTCGTCATCAACGGTCTCGACCTGCTCGCCGGGCAGGCGGTCGACCAGGT
>DAIESZ010000160.1 GCA_027346035.1 Propionibacteriaceae bacterium | reverse complement strand
GGGTCCTGCTGCCGTACTCCCGCGGGGACCTCCTGGACCGCATTCACCGCAGCGGCCAGCTCATGACCAGCGAACACACCGGCGACGGGCCCCGGGTCGTGGCCCGCGTCCACCCCGACCTCGCGGGGGAACTCGCCGACTACGCGGAGTGACAGCGGGTTATCCACAGGGTTCCGGCCGAGCCCGACGGGCCGGTTAGGCTGTCGCGGTGAGCGAGCCCGACGAGCCCCTGCATCGGCGCATCCTGGCTGCCGCCGTCGACGACCTCGGCGGCGCGACCCGCGAGGGGCAGGTGCGGATGGCCGACGCGGTCGCGCGGGCCATGTCCACCGGGGAGCACCTCATGGTGCAGGCGGGCACCGGCACGGGCAAGTCGCTCGGTTATCTGGCCCCGGCCCTGGCGGCACTGCTCGACGGGGCTGCCGAACGGGTCCTGGTCGCCACCGCGACCCTCGCGCTGCAGGCCCAGCTGGCCGGCTCCGACATCCCGCTTGCGCTGACCGCGGCGGAGGCGATCACCGGGCGCCGGCTGGCGCCGGCCGTGCTCAAGGGGCGCACCAACTACGCCTGCCTGTTGCGGGTGCGTGGGGGGCTGTCCGACGAGCAGGGGTCACTGTTCGCCTCTCCCGACATGGTCGACGCGGTCCGTGACTCCGGCGCCGATTCGGCCTCGGTGCTCGGGGCCGAGGTGCTCATGCTGCGCGACTGGGCCGAGACCCAGGTGTCCGACGGAGAACTCGCCGACCGCGACGACGCCCCCGCCCATACCCCCCGAGCCTGGGCGCAGGTGTCGATCCCGACGCGGGAATGTCTCGGCGTGACCCGGTGTCCGTTCGGGGCCGAGTGCCGGGTTGAGGAGTCGCGGGAGCGTGCCCGACGCGCCGACCTCGTCGTCACCAACCATGCGCTGCTCGCGATCGACGCCATGCACGGCGGCACCGCCCTTCCCGAGTATGACCTCCTGATCATCGACGAGGCTCACGAACTCGTCGGCCGGATGACCGGTGCGGCCAGCGCCGAGCTCAGCCCGCAGATGATCGAGCGGGTCGCCCGACGGGTGATGCCGTGGACGAGTGACGAGACGGCGCTCGAGCTGCTCGACGCGGCAGACGACTTCGGGGTGGCGATCGAGGATGCCCCCCTCGAACAGGTCCGCGACGCCGAGAGTCCGTTGCTGCCCGCCCTGCAGCGGGTGCGCGCAGCCTCCCGTGCGGTGGTGTCGGCGCTGGGCACGGGCGGCGCCAACGATCCAGACCGGGCCCAGGCAGCTGCGGCGGTCAAGGAGATCTTCGACGTGTCGGCGCGCATGGCCGCGCTCGACCACGACGACGTCGTGTGGCTCAGCGAGCGGGAACGGTTCGGCCGCCAACTGGTGGTCGGACCCCTGTCGGTGGCCGGTCTCATGCACGCGTCGGTGCTGTCGCGCACGCCGGTGGTGCTGACCTCCGCGACCCTGCGGATCGGCGGAGATTTCACCCAGGTGGCCGCCACGATGGGGCTCTGGCCCCGCGACCGGGTCGACGACGGGGGCGGGGCCCCGACCGACGACGACGCCGACGAGCGACAGCCGTGGCGCTCCCTCGATGTCGGATCACCGTTCGACTACCCGCGCCAGGGCATCGTCTACGTGGCGGCCCACCTGCCCAACCCGCGTCGCGACGGCATTACCGGGGAGGCTCTGTCCTGCCTCGCCGAGCTCGTCTGGGCCGCCGGCGGGCGCACCCTCGGCCTGTTCGCTTCGCAGCGGGCGGCCGAGACCGCAGCCCGCCACGTCCGCACTGCGGTTCCCGGTTCAACAGTGCTCTGCCAGGGCGACGCCCAGCTGTCGGAGCTCACCCGCCGCTTCGTCGAGGAGCCCGACACGAGCCTGTTCGGCACGATCTCGTTGTGGCAGGGCATCGATGTGCCCGGCGACACCTGCCGGCTGGTGGTCATCGACAAGATCCCGTTCCCACGGCCCGACGAGCCGCTGCTCCAGGCACGCCAGCGGGCGGTGACAGAGGCGGGGGGCAACGGCTTCATGGCGGTCGCGGCCACGCACGCCGGGCTGCTCATGGCCCAGGGGTCGGGGCGGTTGATCCGTCGCATCGATGACCAGGGGGTGGTGGCCGTGCTCGACCCCCGGCTGCTGACCGCGCGTTACGGCTCGTTCCTACGTGCCTCGATGCCGGACATGTGGCTGACCCGCGACCATGAGATCGCCATCCAGGCACTGCGACGGCTGGCGGCCGACGAACCCCAGTGAGCGGTCGTCACTTGCGTGCCAGCAGCCCGTCGACGAGGTCGCGACACCGGTCTGGTACCTCGATCATTTTGACCCGCGACGTGTGACCGCCGGCGAGCCGCACCTCTCGCGGCCGGACGCCGAGCGCCTCGGCCAGGGCCCGTTCGACTGCCGCGTTGGCCTGCCCGTCGACGGCGCGGGCGGTGACCGAAACCACCAGGGAGTCGGGCCTCGCGTCGGCGCTGGGGTAACGCCCACCGACCCGGGTCGAGCGGGCCCCGGGACTGACCCGCACGCGCACGAGCATGGTGACGTCAGACGCGACGCATCACCGCAACCACCCTGCCGAGGATGGTCGCGTGGTTGCCGTCGATCGGGTCGTAGGCGGGGTTGTGCGGCATGAGCCACACCTGGTTGCCGGTGCGCTTGAACGTTTTCACCGTGGCCTCGGTGTCGAGCAGGGCGGCGACGATGTCGCCGTTCGTGGCCGTCTGCTGCTGTCGCACCACGACCCAGTCGCCGTCACAGATCGCGGCGTCGACCATCGAATCCCCGCGAACCTCGAGCATGAACAGGGTGCCCTCGCCGACCAGCTGGCGGGGGAGGGCGAACACGTCCTCGACCTGTTCATCGGCCAGGATCGGGCCGCCGGCGGCGATGCGTCCGACCAGGGGCACGGTGACGGAGTGGGCCACGGCGTCACCGGACCCGGTGGGGTCGAGGGTCGTTTCGGCGTCGAGCGCCGAGGCGCGAATCGGGGAGACGGGGGCCGCCAACGCCGGCACCACGACCTCGAGCGCCCGCGGGCGGTTCGGGTCACGGCGGAGGAATCCCTTGGCCTCGAGCACCTTGAGTTGATGCGCGACGCTGGACGAACTGGCCAGCCCCACCGCCTCGGCCATCTCGCGGATGCTCGGAGGGTATCCGCGAGCCTCGACGCTCTGCCGGATGACGTCGAGGATCAACCGCTGACGAACGGTGATCCCGTCGGCGTCGACGGGACCATCGGGGATCACCGACAGGCCACCCGAGCCGAACTCGCTGACCAGTTCGGTGTTGCTGGGTCGCCCGACATGCCGGCGCTCGGGCCTGACAGGTCGTACATCCCCCGATGCCGGACGACCTGGTCGTCGCCGAGGCGGTGAGGGGGGCCAGGTGGCCGCGGCGGGGGCATTCGCCGGTCGCTTGGCCGGGTCGGAGGGCACATCTTTCGCCATGTCCTCAGGCTATCGAATCACCCGCCGATATTCGAAGATCTGTTCGAGCGTGTTGTCCGCAGATGTTGCCCGCAGGTGTTTCCCGTGGCGATCAACCGGGTCGCCGGGGGGCGAATTCGCCCACCGGCGGAGAAGTGTCAGTGGGGGCTGTTGGTATGGATCCGGGCGAACACCGCCGCTACACCAGGTGCCCCACCGGGTGCGATCCCTCGAAGGCACAGTCAAACTCTCGAAGACAGAAGTCGAACAGGCGTTTGATTTCGCTCGGGTTTTCGATAAGGTGAGTGCATCGAACAGGTGTTCGACCCGCGACGGTCATCTTGGCGGCACCAACTGAGGAGGACACGATGTCGGCGTTGGCGATCGATGGAATCACGACCCGTGACGGCAGGTCCCGCGGCCCCGGCTGCGCCCCGTGCACGCCCCGGCTGCGGCTGGTCACCGACACTCCCGCGCGTCCGATCGGTCATCCTCGGTCGGCCCGGAAGGGCCACGGGGTGCCGCGCTCCCGGGGGGTCGCGGCACCGTCGCTCGGCGCGCCAGTGCGGTTGGTCGCCGGACGCCGACGCGCCACCGTGCGCCCCGCCGGCGTCCAACTCACCGATCGGGGCATGCTCGCAGTGCTCGTCGTGTTCGGCGTGCTCGCCGTCGCGAGCATCGTGGTCATCGTCGCCAGTTTCTTCGCGGTCAGCAACGCGCCCCTCGACGGGCCGCTCGGTGCGCCGCCGGCGGCCGCAGCGGCCGCCGGCGGCTGACCTCGGAAGGGTTCAGCTGCCGGTCCTGGGCTGTTCCGGGCCGTCGAAGCGGGCGCCGGCCGGATCGGACCCTCCGAGGGTGAAGACGAGCAGAATGATCCCCCCGACCAGCGGGATCAGGCTGATCAGATACGACCAGCCCGAGCGGTTGGTGTCGTGCAGCCGGCGCACCGACAGGGCGAGGTTCGGGATGATCGTGCCGACGGCCCAGACGCAGATCAGGGCGATGATGAGCCAGCCGAAGGCGTTCGCGGAACCGTCGCTCGCGCGGCCGCCGATGACCGACAGCAACTCCAGTACGACCACCACGATGAAGTTGCCGAGCATCACCCACCAGTACTCGCTGAG
>DAIESZ010000155.1 GCA_027346035.1 Propionibacteriaceae bacterium | reverse complement strand
TCCAGATCGGGCCGTCGGGGCGGACCCTGCTGCCGATGCCGAGCGTGCGCGCCGACCTGCTCGCCGACGCCTGAGCGCGGTCGACACCGTCGTGCGGCGTCCACCGGAGCCTCAGACGATGCCGAGCTCGTCCTCGATCGTGCCGGCGCGCATCGCCATGGTGCCGAGCACCGACATCGGGGCGAACATCACGAGCAGCGCGACCAGCGGAATGGTCCACGAGTGGGTCAGTTCGTGCAGCACGCCCATCCCGAACGGGCCGAGTGCCGCGAGCAGGTATCCGACGCTCTGAGTGAACCCGCTCAACGCCGACGTGCCGGCCGATGTGCGGGCGCGCAGGCCGAACATCGCGAGAATCATCGGGAACGACGACGTGCCCACCGCCAGCAGCGCCGCCCACAGCACCCCCAACTCGGTCGGACGCGGGGCGACCAGCAGTCCGACGGAGGCGATCGCCCCCGAGGCCATCACCAGCGCCAACACCCGTACCGGTCGCGGGTTGCGGATCATGTACGCCGGCCACAGGAACGCGAGCGGGATCCCCATGCCGGTTGCCACGGCGAGCATGACACCGCCCTGGGCCTCGGTGTAGCCGGCGTCGACGTAGATCATGGCCAGCCAGCCGAAGACCGAGTAGGCCATGGCCGACTGGATCGCGAAGAACAGCGCCATCACCCAGCCGAGGCGGGTGCGGGCCACGCGCGCGAGTGAGATGTGGGGGGTGGCGTCGGCCGACGCCGGGGGGCTCATCCCGATGGCGAGGACCGCCCACGGGATGATCGCCACAGCGGCCACACCGCTGCCGATGAGAAACGCGTTCCGCCAGCCGCCGAACGCCTGGGCGGTGGGCACGACGAGCATTCCGGCCAGTGTGAGTCCGATCGTCATCGACATCGAGTAGAGCGCGGTGGTCAGGCCGATGCGATCGGGGAAGTGGGCCTTCACCAGGCTCGGCAGCAGCACGTTCGCGGTGGCCATGCCCGACAGGGCGACCGCCGAGAGCAGCAGGAACGCCCACGCCGACGAGACGTACGCCCGCGCGACCTGGCCGGCCACGATGAGGACGGTCGCGACGAACACGGCGCGGGTGAGGCCGAGGCGGCGCGCGACCAGGGGTGCGAGCGCACCGAAGCCCGCGAAGCACAGACTCGGGAGGGCGGTGAGCACGCCGGCCACGGTGTCGTTCATCCCGAGGTCGTGCTGCAACTGGCCGAGCACCGGTCCGATCGACACGGCCGCGGGGCGCAGGTTGAACGCGAGCACGAGCAGGGCGACCAGCACGAGGGTGAGGTGCCGCCCACCGGAATCGGCGGCAGGACGCGGAATCGTGGGCATGGGTCTCCTGCTCAGGGCACTGATCGGGGGCTCGTCGCGGGGCGTCCCCGGTGGCGACGACGCGCCATCGCGGCCAGCCGAGCCTACGCCGGGTGAGCAGGGCCACGCACGCCGTCGAGACGGCGGGGTGGTTCCCGTCGTCCCCGTGGACGCCGGGCGAGTGCAGGGACGCCGTTAGGATCGTCGGGTGGTGAGACAGCAGCCTGAACAGCAGGCGCCGCCGGTTCAGAGGCTGCGCCTGCAGTACACCAAGCGCGGGCGCGCACGCTTCCTCAGTTCGCGGGATTTCGGACGCGCCTTCGAACGGGCGCTGCGCCGCGCGCGGGTGCCGATGGCCTACTCCTCGGGCTTCACGCCCCATCCGCGCATCTCGTACGCCAATGCCGCGCCCACCTCGGCAGCCAGCGAGGCCGAGTTCCTCGAGATCGGGCTCGCCGAACGCTGCGACCCCGAGAAGGTGCGGGTCGCCCTCGACGCGGCTCTTCCCGACGGGCTCGACATCGTCCGGGTCGTCGAGGCCCAGGGCGAGTCCCTCGCCGACCACCTGACGGCGTCCGAGTGGCAGGTCGATTTCGGACCGGTCGACAGCGCGGCCCTGGTCGCCGCGGTCGCCGACCTGCTGGCCCGCGACGAGGCGACCACCACGCGGATGACCAAATCGGGTCCGCGAACCTTCGACGTGCGCGGAGCGATCGAGTCGGTGGCGGTGACGGAGTCGGGGGAGCTGACGCTCGTCATCCGGCACCTCGTGCCGCTCGTGCGGCCCGACGACGTGGTCGCCGTGCTCCGTGACCTGCGTCCGGACCTCGCGAGTGACCGACCGCTGCTGCTCACCCGCCGGAGCCAGGGTCGACTGGCGGATGGGCGCATCGAACACCCCTTCGACTGAACGGCTCGCCGGGCGCATATCGGCGTCCCAGCAATCCTGTGACATACTTTTCCACAGGTTGCAGCCCCTGCCAGGGGCTCGCGACGGACCTGACATGGCCTTCCGATCCGCGACGAGCACGTCCGATGGACGCTCTCCGACCGCGGGGGATGGTCCTCTGGCGGGCGCCGGACCATAAGCTTTGCCGCGCAGTCCGCGGCCTTGACCCTGCACCCCGGGGGTGCTGAGGAGCGTTACATGCCAGTTCACGACGACGACCGCACCATTGATCCGGAGTCCACCGACGCCGTCGACCTGACGGTCGAACAGCCGGCCCCCGAAGACACCCCCGACGCACCCGCGTCGCCGCTGTGGGATCAGGACCAGCCGCCCGCAGAGGAACCGGTCGTTGCCGACGCCGTGGAGGACGATCCCGCGACCGACGTTGTCGCAACCGGCGAGACCGCACTGGACGAGACCGCGGTGGACGAGACCGCGGTGGGTGGCGCCGCCGAGGATGGGATGGTTCCCGATCCGGGCGTCCCCGAGGTAGCCGTCACCGAAGTCGCCGTGGCCGATCCTGCATCAGCCGGTGTGCCACCCTCGGACGACTCCGCGCCGGCGGACGCCGTGTCCG
>DAIESZ010000099.1 GCA_027346035.1 Propionibacteriaceae bacterium | reverse complement strand
GATGGCACACCTGCTGCTGCTCACCAACGCGCTGGCACCCAGCGCCGAGGTGCTGCCTGCCCTGGGGTTGCTCAGCCACACCGTACGCATCCTGCCTGCGGAGCCGACCGCGCTCGTCGACGCCCCCGACGGCGATGCCGTCGTCGTCGATGCCCGGCGAGACCTCGCCAGCGCCAAGTCGCTCTGCCGGGTGCTGCGCGCGACCGGTATCACCACACCCCTGCTGGCCGTGCTTACCGAGGGCGGCCTGGCCGGCCTCACCGCCGAGTGGGGTGTCGATGACGTCATCCTCGACTCCGCCGGGCCGGCCGAGGTCGACGCGCGACTGCGCCTGGCCCTGACGCGAGGGCCCGAGGAGGAGGACCTCGACGCCCCGATCGCGTCCGGCGACCTCGTCATCGAGGAGTCGAGCTACACCGCCCGGCTCCGCGGACGCGTCCTTGACCTGACCTACAAGGAGTTCGAGCTGCTGAAGTACCTCGCCCAGCATCCCGGTCGGGTCTTCACGCGGGCCCAGCTGCTCCAGGAGGTGTGGGGGTACGACTACTACGGAGGCACGCGCACCGTCGACGTGCACGTGCGACGTCTGCGCGCCAAGCTGGGCCCGGACCATGAGGCCCTGATCGGGACGGTCCGCAACGTGGGCTACCGCTTGGTGCCGGAGCGCACGACCCCGGAGGCTGCCGGGGGCCGCGCCGCAGCCGACGCCGGGGTCGACGCGCTCTGACGCGTCCCGACGCGTCCCGGTTCGGCTCGTTCGGGACGGTCCGGTAGCGGTGCCGCCTCCACTACGGCCGACCCCGCACGCGCGGTGCCGTATGCCGGGGAGCCAACCCCACGGCATACGGCACCGGGCCCCGCGTCAGTTCTTGGTGATGCGCGTCAGGGCACCGGGGGTGTAAGGCGAGTGGCCCCCGAGGTAGTTCGCGAACGCGTCGATGTCCATGCCACCGAAGTACTTGTTGGTGGCGTCCTTGAAGGTGGCGAAGTTGTCGCCGCCGTCAGAGAGGAAGCTGTTGGCCACCACACGGTAGACCTGCGAGTCGACCAGAGGTGAGCCGTTGAGCGTGACGGTCCCGAGCGTGGTGCCCGAGTAGGTGTAGGCGAAGCCGTTGCTCACCTGCAGCATGCGCGGGGAACCTGCGTTGCCGCCGCTCCACTGCTGGTTGAGCAGCGCCTTGATCTGGCTGCCCGTCAGATCCATGGAGACGAGGTAGTTGTTGAACGGCTGCACCGTGAAGGCCTCACCGAACGTCACCTCGCCGGGCTGCTCACCCGAGGAGACCTGCGCATAGGTCAGGTCCGCCCGGATGCCGCCGGGGTTCATGAACGCGATGTCGGGCGCCCTGCTGCCCATGACGACCGACGGGTCGGTGCGCTGGGCATCGGCGATGAGGTCGCCGAGCTGGGACTCCCCTGAGGCGTTCATGGTCCTGGTCACGTCCGTGGTGATGGACCCCACGATGCGCGAGGTGATCGGTGCGGCATACGCGGCGTACTTGTCGATCAGGGCCGTCTGGACCGGGTCCCGCGCGACGTCACGGGTGACGACGAGGTTGGACCCCTTGACCGATCCGCGCACGATGTCGTTGCTGCGCAGGTTGTAGCGCAGGTCGGTCTCCGTGAAGAGGCGGCCGAAGGACGACGCCGAGGTGACGAGCCGGTCGTTGCCGTCGGGGTCGGGGATGTTGCACACGTAGGGCATGTGGGTGTGACCGGAGATGATCATGTCGATCTCGGGGTCGAGGTGCTGCGCGATCTGGACGATCGGGCCGGAGATCGCCTTGTCGGAGTCGCAGGTGTAGTTGTACGCCTGGGTGACGGGGTAGCCCCCCTCGTGGACCAGCACCACGATGGCCTTGACACCCTGCTTCCTCAGCTCGGGGACGAGCGCGTTGGCCGTCTGCACCTCGTCGCGGAACTCGAGGCCGCGGATCCCGGACGCCGTGACGATGCTGGGGGTGCCCTTGAGCGTCATCCCGATGAAGCCGACCTTCGCACCGTTGGGGAACGTCTTGATGGTGTAGGCCGGCAGCACCGTCTTGCCGGTCGCCGTCTCGACGACGTTGGCGGCGAGGTACGAGAAGGCCGCCCCCTCGAAGGGCTCGTTGTCGGGGCAGGAGTTCTGGTTGGCCAGGCCGTCTCCGTCGGGCAGGCAGCCGCCGTGCTGGAGACGCTGCAGCTCGACATAGCCCTCGTCGAACTCGTGGTTGCCCACCGCCGAGACGTCGAGACCCAGGGCGTTCATCGACCTGATCGTGGGCTCGTCGTGGAAGAGCGCCGAGATCAGGGGGCTGGCGCCGACGATGTCACCGGCGGCCACGGTCACCGTGTTGGGGTGGCCCTTGCGGGCTTCCGCGAGGTGGGTCGCGAGGTACTCCACGCCGCCGGCCGCCGTGAACGTCTGGCCATCAGGGTTGAGCACCCGCCCGCTGGAGCCACCCGGCGGCTGGAGGTTGCCGTGGAAGTCGTTGAAGGACAGGATCTGCAGGTCCGTGAGCGGGAAGTGGCTCTTGGGCTGGGCCTTTCCCGGGTCGGCGAGAGCCGTGGTGGGGGCCGCGAGCGCTGCGGCGGCGCAGACGCCGGCGACGGCGACGCCGGCGAGGCGGCGGGTGATACGGGACATGGTTTCCCCTAGTGAGTGTGCGTGATGTGCGGCGTCGAGACGCCTTCTCGCAGGCTAGCCACTGGGGGTGACCAAGGGGGTCCGGAACGTCGACGTGTGGTGAAATCCCGGTATGCCTAGCACCACACTCTCCCGAAGAGATGCCGCCCAGCCGCTCTCCGATGCCGAAGCGCACGAGGTGCTGTGGTTGTCCTCGGCCGCGAGCCGGGCCGATGGTGCGGAGTCCCTCTCGGAGCAGTTCCGTCTGTCCGTCGAGGCACGAGAGACCCACGTCCTGCATGTCCTCGCCCGCGACGCGACGGGTGCGCTCGTCGGCTATGCCCAAGGTCGTCCGGCCGGCGCGGGCGAGACCTCCGCCGCCGAGCTCGTGGTCGCGCCGGACGCACGGCGACGCGGCGTCGGCACGGCGCTGCTGCGCGCGCTGCCACGTGATGCGCGCATCTGGAGCCACTCCGACTCCCCCGCCGCCGCCTCGTTCGCCGCGGCCCATGGCCTGCGCGCCGTGCGGTCGCTGCTCAAGCTCGAGCGCCCCCTCCAGGGCGGCTCCCCGTGGCCGCCGCCGGCGGTTCCCGAGACGTATGCCGTCCGCTCCTTCGAGCCCGGCCGCGACGAGACCGAGTGGCTGAGAGTCAATGCGGCGGCGTTCGCCCACCATCCCGAGCAGGGTGCCCTCGAGCGGCCCGACCTCGACGCTCGCGCCGGGCAGCCATGGTTCGACCCTTCCGGGTTCATCCTGGTCGTCGAGCGCGACGACCCTGACCGGATCGTCGCCTTCCACTGGACGAAGGTCGACCCGCCGGGCGGGACAGTCGGTGAGGTCTACGTCGTGGGAGTGGCTCCCGGGCACCAGCGCCAGGGTCTGGGGCGCACGGTGACGATCCTCGGCCTCGACCACCTGCGCGCCCGCGGCCTCGAGCGCGTCGTGCTCTACGTCGACGAGGACAACGTCGCCGCAGTGCGCACCTACCGCGCGCTCGGCTTCGAGACCGCGCAGGTGCATCGCCAGTACGCCATGGGAGACGCGCCGTGACGGAGCCACCGCACCGCCCGCCACGCCGCCCGGCGTTCTTCAGTCCCTCGGCGCTGGAGGCGCACGGCGGAGCCTACGACCCCACAGAGGCGATCCGGGTGGCGCACGAGACGGCCGCGGTCCTCGTGCACGCCGGGAGAGCGGCGCGCGACCCTGCCGTCACCGAGCGCCTCGTCCGCCTCGTCGACGAGATCGGGCTGGCTGCGGTCGCCGACCTGTGGTCGGAGCGACCCGCACGGACCCTGCCGGGGGCACTCTGGCGCCTCTATGTCCTGCACGAGTGGGTGCGCCGCCACCCCGAGGAGGCCAGCCGGGAGTATGCCGCCGGAATCCGGTTCACCGGCCCCAGCCATGCGATCGCCGGAGCCGCGGAGCCGCCGGGCCCCGAAGAGGTCGGGCGAGTGGCCGACGAGATCCTGCGCGGCGTCTTCGCCGGTGACCTGGCCGTAGCGCTCGATCGGGCCGCAGCCTTCTGCAGCGTCGTCTCCGCCGGGCGCGCGGATACCGGTGAGGGCGACGAGGGGGCGCAGCGGGCGGCCTTGGTGCTCGCGATGGGGCGTGACCTCGGGGCGTGCGCCGAGCTCTGGCGGTCCGGCGGGCTGCAGTGACCGGCGGGGCACCCGGGCTCCGTGCGTCAGACCGCCACTGCTGCGGCATACGGATCCAGCTGGACGCATCTGCGAGCGTCCCGTGGCGACCGGCCATCCGCGACACCCACCGACAGGTGGGCTTTGGCGATCGCCCGGCGCGCGCCTATCCTGTTACCCGCGTCGGGCCGTGGTAGCCCCGGGTCCCAAATTCCGCCGCTCCGAGCGGCCCAGTGCCGAGAGGCGCTCCCGGCCCGACGCTCAACTCGTCACGCTCCTCATCACGTCATTCGGCCGCGATCGGACGCCTGCTGGCCCTAGATTGGGCCCATGACGCGACACGAGGCTCCCCACGCCGACCTGCTCGACGTCGCCCTCCATGACGAGATCGAACTCGTCAGCGACCTCGTGGTCGCCGCTTCGTCGAG
>DAIESZ010000095.1 GCA_027346035.1 Propionibacteriaceae bacterium | reverse complement strand
CTCCTCGCCGCGCTCGCCCGGGCCGGCCACGGCTCGCAGATTCTCGTGGCGGACGCGCTGTACCCGCACGATGTCGGGGCGAACCCCTCGGCCACCCGCATCCATCTGAACGTGGCCGCCGGGCTGGTGGCGGCGAAGGATGTCATCGAGTTGGTCGCGGACGCCTGTCATCTCGAGTCGGCCCTGTACATGCAGGACGCCCGCGGGCTCGCGTCGGACTCCGTGGCGGAGTACCAGGCCGCCCTGTCCGCTCACCGGCACGGGGGTGGGAAGCAGATGTCCTGGCAGGGAGCCGAGCGGTTCGCGTTCTACGAGGCGTGCCAGGCGCGCTCGGTCTCCGTGGTGATCGCCACCGGAGAGACGCGTCCCTATTCGAACCTGCTCGTGACGGTGGGCGTTCCATGATCGATGCCCACCTGCATCTGTGGGACACGATGCACCTGAGGTACTCGTGGCTGGATGACGAACCACGGCTGCACCGCCCACTCACTGGACGGGAGCTGGACGCGCGAACCGCGGACGGGCGCCGGGTCGTTCTCGTCGAGGCGAACGTCGACCCGCGCGACGTCGAGGGGGAGACGCGGTGGTTCGCCGCGTTGGCGACGAGCCACCCCGCGGTTCACGGGTTCGTCGCGGCGGTGGACCTCACGCGCGACGACCTGGGCGCGACCCTCGACGCGCTGCAGACGCTTCCGGGATTCGTCGGCGTGCGGCACCTGTTGCAGGACACCACGCTGCTGTCCTCGTGTCCGGGCATGCTCGTGGCCGCCCTGGGTGAGCTGGCGCGCCGCGGCATTCCCTTCGATGCCTGCGTCCGGGCCGGTCAACTGCCGGCCCTCCACCGTCTCCTGGACTCGGCACCCGAGGCCACCATCGTCCTCGACCACATGGGCAAGCCCCCGGTCGGGGACCCGGGGGCTGTCGACCGCTGGCGGGCCGACCTGGCACGCCTGGCCGAGATCCCCGGGGTCCACTGCAAGCTGTCGGGGCTACCGGCCGAGTGCCGCGACGCGGAGCAGCTCGACGCGTGGTTCGCGCCGATCGTGGGGCACGCGATCGGCTGTTTCGGGCCGGGACGGTGCCTGGCCGGATCCGACTGGCCGGTCAGCGACCCGGGCTTCGACTGGTGCGCGCGGGTCGTCGCGATGCTTCCCGAGCGGGACCGACACGCGGTCGCGGAGACGAACGCACTCACGATCTACCGGAGGCATTGATGAGGACACGTGACCTGGCGGCTCTGCGGAGCCTGGGGTTCGGCGGCGCCCAGATCGGGAACCTGTACCGATCGGTCGACGACCGGACCGCGACGGACGCCGTCTCGGCGGCGTGGGATGCGGGCATCCGGTACTTCGACACCGCACCCCACTACGGACTGGGACTGTCCGAGCGGCGTCTGGGCGCGGCGTTGGCCGGCCGGCCACGCGACGACTACGTCCTGTCGACGAAGGTGGGACGCCTGATCGTCGCCAACGACCAGCCGACCGACAGCGACATCGAGAACGGGTTCGCCGTCGCGGGGGATCGCCGCCGGATCCGTGACTACACGGCCGATGGGGTCCTCCGCAGCCTCGAGGAATCCCTGGCGCGGCTTCGCACCGACCGGGTCGACATCGTCTACATCCACGACCCGGAGGAACCCACCGATCGCTTCGACGAGGCCATGCGCGGTGCGGTGCCGACTCTGCATCGGCTGAGGGACGAGGGCGTGATCGGAGCCTGGGGAGTCGGGTCGAAGGACCCCGGGATCCTGCGCCGATTCGTCGCCCAGGCGTCCCCGGACCTGGTCATGGTCGCCGGGCGCTACACGCTGCTCGAGCAGGATCGCGCCCTCATGGCCGACTGCGCGTCCCACGACGTCGGGGTGGTTGCGGTCGGGGTCTTCAATTCCGGTCTCCTCGCCGGGCGACGCGCCGACAGGGGCTCGAAGTACGACTATGCCGACGCGCCCCCCGAACTGGTCGACCGCGCCAACGCGATCGCGCAGGTCTGCGAGGAATTCGGGGTGAGCCTGCCGCAGGCGGCCCTGGCCTACCCCTGGAGGCACCCCGCGGTGGTCAACGTGTGCGTGGGCATGAGGACGCCGGACCAGGTGTGGCGCAACGTCGACCTCATGGCCCAGCCCGTGCCGGGTGGGTTGTGGACCGAGCTGATCGAACGAGGACTGGTGGAGGAGAACCGATGAGACTGCTGCGGGTGGGTGAGGTGGGACGTGAGCGTCCCCTGGTGGAGATCGACGGGGTCACCTACGACGCGTCGAGTGTCGGGGACTTCGACCCCGCCTTCTGGGCAGCCGGCGGCGCGGAACTGCTCACGAGGCGGCTCGCGGCAGGCGAACTGTCTCGGGTCGACGCGGCCGATGAGCGCATCGGTGCGCCGGTCGCGCACCCGTCGGCGATCATCTGCATCGGCCAGAACTACGCCGCGCACGCCGCGGAGTCCGGTGCGGAGCCTCCCTCCGAACCGATCGTGTTCCTCAAGACGCCCAACACCATCGCCGGCCCGAACGACGACGTGGTCATTCCGCGCGGCTCGCTGAGGTCCGACTGGGAGGTGGAGCTGGCCCTGGTCATCGGTCGTCCGGCCTGGCGTTGTGCGGACCCTGCCGAAGCGGCCGAGTGCATCGGCGGCTACCTGGTGGCCAACGACCTGTCCGAGCGTGAATGGCAGCTGGAGCGATCGGGCGGCCAGTGGAGCAAGGGCAAGTGCGTCCCGGGCTACCTGCCGCTCGGTCCCTACGTCGTCACGGCCGACGAGTACGACCCTGCGGACAAGAGGCTGCGTTCCTGGGTGAATGGAGACCCCCGGCAGGATTCCCGCACGGCCGACATGATCTTCTCCCCGGCCGAGATCGTGCACGACCTGTCGCAGTACATGCGCCTCGAACCGGGCGACATCATCTCCACCGGAACCCCCCAGGGAGTCGCGCTGTCGGGACGGTTCGCGTACCTCTCGCCGGGTGACGTCGTGGAGCTTGCCGTTGACGGGCTGGGCACCCAGCGCCAGCACGTCGTGGCCGAGGGGTTCTGAGATGGGACGCTTCGATGATCTGGTGGCCATCGTCACCGGAGGCTCGTCGGGAATCGGTGAGGCGGTGGCCGATCTGCTGCACGCCGAGGGCGCCGAGGTCGCGGTGCTCGACATCGCCCCGACCGGCAAGCACGCCTTCTTCCCGTGCGATGTCGGGGACACCGGGAGCGTCGAGGCCGCCGTGGAGTCGGTCGTCGCGCGCTTCGGTCGGCTCGACATCGTCATCAACAACGCGGGCATCGGCGCCCAGGGTGACGTCGCGGCCAACGACGACGACGCCTGGGCGCGCGTCTGGAACATCAACGTCGTCGGCATGGTGCGGGTGGCGCGGGCGGCCCTGCCCCACCTGAGGAAGTCGCCCGCCGCCTCGATCACCAACACCTCGTCGATCGCCGCCACGGCGGGGCTGCCGCAGCGGGCCCTCTATTCGGCCACCAAGGGGGCGGTCCTGGCGCTCACCAGGGCCATGGCGGCCGACCACGTCCGGGAGGGGATCCGGGTCAACTGCGTGTCGCCCGGCACGGCCGACACTCCCTGGATCGGTCGGCTTCTCGACGCCGCCGAGGATCCCGCCGCGGAACGTGCCGCCCTCGAAGCCCGCCAGCCGCACGGACGCCTCGTGTCATCCGGTGAGGTTGCCCGTGCGATCGCCTACCTCGCCGATCCGGCAAGCACATCGACCGTCGGGATCTCGCTGGCGGTCGACGGCGGGATGGACGCCCTGAGGCTGCGCCCGCGGCAGTAGCCGCGACGCTGCCCACGGCGCCGACACCGGATGGTGAACCATCCGCAACAGCACCGGGTGACCACGGACGCCGCCCGCGCCCCGCCGGGGTCGGGTCGCCAGCAGCCCGACGAGCCCCGAGACAAGGAGTGATGGTGATGGAATACGAGAGCTTCGGCGCATTCTCCGAACGCGCTGTTCCGGCGTGGTTCGACCGGACGAAGTTCGGGATCTTCATCCACTGGGGCGCGTATTCGGTGCCCGCCTGGGCCGAACCGGTCGGGGCGCTCGGCGCCGTCCCCGACGAGCAGTGGTTCGCCCACAACCCGTACGCCGAGTGGTACTACAACACGATCCGGATCGAGGGGTCCCCGGCCGCCGACCACCATCGGGAGGTCTGGGGTGGGCGTCCCTATGACGACTTCCTCGACCAGTGGCAGGCCGAACGCTTCGACCCCGACGCCTGGTGCGCACTGTTCGCCGCGGCGGGCGCCGGACACGTGGTTCCCACGACCAAACATCACGACGGCATCGCCCTGTGGGACGCGCCGGGAACGCACGGGCGCAACACGGTGGCCAGGGGCCCCCGGCGGGACCTCGTCGGGGACATCGTCGTGGCCGCCCGGCGGGCCGGCATGCGGGCCGGCGTCTACTACTCGGGTGGCCTCGACTGGAACGTGCGCCCGTTCCCGCCGCACACGACCTCCGCGTCGGTGCACGGGTTGCGCCCGACCGACCGTGAGTACGGCGAGTATGCGTCGCGTCACTGCCACGATCTCATCGAGCGCTACCACCCCGACGTGCTCTGGAACGACATCGAGTGGCCCGACGGCGCGAAGGACTTCGAGCCCGGAGGTCTCGGAGAGTTGTTCAACGACTATTACCGGGAGGTTCCCGACGGCGTGGTCAACGACCGGTGGGGCGACACCCACCGCGACTACTTCACGAGCGAATACGAGTCCGGTCTGGGCAACGAGCGGCAGGGGCGGTGGGAGAACTGCCGTGGCATCGGGTTCTCGTTCGGCTACAACCAGGTCGAGGACGAGTCGGTGTCGCTGAGCGGTGCGGGGATCGCCCGGCACCTCGTCGACGTCGTGTCCCGCGGAGGCCACCTTCTGCTCAACGTCGGTCCCCGGGCCGACGGCACCCTCCCCGACATCCAGGCGCACGCGCTGCGGGGGGTCGCCGACTGGCGGCGGGCCGGGGGAGATGTGGTCGCGACCGGCGGGCGATCAGCCATCGAGGTGGCGGGTGACGACGGGGCCTTTGCGCGTGCGGTCACCGACGCCGAGGGCCGCGACTGGCTGTTCGTCGACGGGGACGCCGACCGGGTCACGGTGCGTGTCGGCGGCCGTGCGCTCACCGTCGACCTGCCGGCCGATCGGCCCGGCCCCGTGCGGGTCGACCTCCACGCCTGAGGCCGGACGCCCCAAGGTGCGGGTACCGTCGAAAGGCACACCCGGCGTCCGTGCACATGGACGTCGGCGCCGAGCGACGGGAGACGACCATGAGCCAAACCACCGCGTCCAGCATCCTGACCGACGCCTTCGGGCGCGTCCACGAGGCGCTGCCCAGGGTTCTCAGCGGACTGGACCGCGACGCGCTGCTGTGGCGTCCGGACCAAGACGCCAACCCGATCGGCTGGCTGGCCTGGCACCTCATCCGGGTGCAGGACGACCACGTGGCGGGTCTCGCCGATGCCGCGCAGGTGTACACCGCGCAGGGTTTCGCCGAGAGGTTCGCCCTGCCGTATCCGCCGGAGGCGATCGGCTACGGGCACACGAGCGCCGAGGTCGGGGCCTTCACACTCGACGGGCCGGGGCTGCTGCTCGACTATTCCGACGCCGTGCACGCGATGACCCTCGACGTGGTGAACTCTCTCGACGACGCCGGGTACGCCCGGATCGTCGACGAGCGGTGGAACCCGCCGGTGACCGCCGCCGTGCGGCTGGTGTCGGTGATCGGCGACATCACCCAGCACCTCGGACAGATCGGCTACGTGCTCGGCATGTACCAGCGCCGGCACTGAGACAGGCACCGGCTCACGGGTGGGTCATGTCGGCCGGCACGACCCACGCGTCGAACTGCTCGCCGGACACGCCCGCGTCGGCCGCGGCCTCACGCAGCGTGATGCCGGCGGCGTAGGCATGCTTGGCGATCGCCGCCGCCCGGTCGTAGCCGATGTGCCGGTTCAGCGCGGTGACCAGCATGAGGTTGGCCCGCAGGTGCTCCTCGATGCGCTGCCGGTCGGGTTCGATGCCGACCGCGCAGTGGTCGTTGAACGATCGGCAGGCGTCGCCGAGCAGCCGGATCGACTCGAGCACGGCGTGCGCCATCACCGGCTTGTAGACGTTGAGCTGGAAGTTGCCCTGTGACCCGGCGAAGGCGACCGTGGCGTCGTTGCCGAACACGCGGGTGGCCACCATCGTCAGCGCCTCACTCTGGGTGGGGTTCACCTTGCCCGGCATGATGCTCGACCCGGGCTCGTTCTGCGGGATGCGGATCTCGCCGATGCCGGCCCGAGGTCCGGACGCCAGCCAGCGCACGTCGTTGGCGATCTTCATCAGCGCCATCGCGAGGGTGCGCAGCGACGCGCTGAGGGCCACGAGCGCGTCGTGCGCAGACAGGGCGGCGAACAGGTTGTCGGCCCGGCGGAACGGCAGGCCGGTCAGCTGGGCGATCCGCTGCGCCGCGAGGCGTCCGAATTCGGGGTGCGCGTTGAGTCCGGTGCCGACGGCGGTGCCGCCGATCGCCAGTTCGAGCACCCCGTTCTCGGCCGCATGGACGCCGTCGAGTGCGGCGTCCAACTGGGCCACCCAGCCGCTGATCTCCTGACCCAGGGTGACCGGGGTGGCGTCCTGCAGGTGGGTGCGCCCGACCTTGACGACGTCGGCGTAGGCGGTCGCCTTGTCGTCGAGGGTGTCGCGGAGCCGATCGACGGCCGGGTAGAGGCGGTCGTGCAGGTCGCGTGCCACGGCGACGTGCATCGCGGTGGGGAACGTGTCGTTGCTCGACTGGCCACGGTTGACGTGGTCGTTCGGGTGGATCGGCGTCTTCGTGCCCATGTCGCCGCCGAGGATCTCGATCGCGCGGTTGGCGATCACCTCGTTGGCGTTCATGTTGCTCTGGGTGCCGCTGCCGGTCTGGAACACGACGAGCGGGAAGTGGTCGTCGAG
>DAIESZ010000087.1 GCA_027346035.1 Propionibacteriaceae bacterium | reverse complement strand
CGAGCGAATCGGCCCGATCCTCACCGACTGGCTGGCCGATCTGCTGGCGAGTCATCGGGTCACCGTCCGACCGGTGTGGGACCTCGACCGGCTGGCTCCCGTCGACTCCTATGAAATCCCGCGGTCGATGCGGCAGGCGATCCACTACCGGGAGGCCTACGACGCGTTCCCGGGTTCGACCCGACATACCTGGCGCGGCTGCGACCTCGACCATACGGAGCCGCACCAGGTCGGAGGCCCGCCCGGGCAGACCAGCCTCGAGAGTTTGGCGCCACTATCCCGGAGAGCCCACCGGGCGAAGCCGCATGGCGGGTGGGAACTCCATCAGGTGGTCCCCGGTGTCCTCGTCTGGCGTAGCCCTGGTGGGTACGTCTATCTCGTCACCGCCGGTCAGAGCATCCTCATCGACACCCCTGCACACCACCCGCGACAAACCGCCCGACTCACCGCACCGCACCGACCAGCCTTGTGGTGGGCGGCGACGATTCGCACCGACGTCGAGCACGCCCGCGCACGGATCGCTCCCACCAGGGCGGCGAGCCACGCAGAAGCGTGCTCGCGACCATCTCGTCACGGCCGACGATGCCACCCGGAGCATGACGTGATCCTCACCCCGCCAGCCCAGACGCCAAGTGTTCGCTCATGTCGTGCTGCAGGTCCCGCAGGGCCGGATAGGTGCGGATGTAGCTGTCGACGAAGTAGGCGTAGTCGTCGTGGCGCCGCTGGTCGGGTTCGATCGTCGAGACCGGTCGCACCATCGCGTCCGCGGCCTCGGTGAGCGAGGCGTAGGCGCCCGCGACGGTGGCCGCCATGATGCAGGCACCGAGCGAGACGGCGTCCTGAACCTCGGTGAGAGTGATCGGCAGTCCGGTGACGTCGGCGTGCATCTGCATCCACTGGGCGCTCCGCGTCGCTCCTCCGCAGGCCACCAGACTCTCGACCCGGTAGCCGTTGTCGGCCATGTACCGGAGGTTGTGCGCGACGGCGTAGCAGATGGACTCCTGCACCGCGTGGTAGACGTGCGCCCGGGTGTGGCCGAACGACAGCCCCCAGACGACGGCCCGGGCCCGGGAATCCGGGAAGGGGTTGCGGGTTCCCTGGAAGTACGGGACGACGACGAGGCCCTCCGAGCCCGGCGCGATCCCGCTGGACGCCTCGTTCAGCAGGTCATAGGCGACCGACCCCTGACGCTCCGCGGCCTCGACCAGGTCGGGGGCGAAGGTGTCTCGGAACCATCTGAGGGACGACCCCGACGACACGAGCGTCGCTTCCACCGTGCACTGGCCGGGGATGACGGCGTCCGCGAAGGTGCCGAGCATCCCGCTGTCGGCGACGGACAGTGGAGCCTGCCCCAACAGGGCGTGCGACGAGCCGGTGATCAGGGCCATCCGCCCGGGCGTGAGGACGTTGAGGCCGATCTGTCCGGCGTACGCGTCGATGCAGCCCTCGGCCACCGGGGTTCCGGGGCGCAGCCCGAGGTCTGCGGCGGCGCTCGCCGTCAACTGCCCGAGCGGGGTGCCGAGCGGCTGAACGCGCTGGGGGAATTTCTCCAGGGCGTCGGCGGACCCGATCGAGGCGTAGAAGTCCTGCGGAAAGCCGCCGATCGTGCGGTCGTGGTACATCTTCACCGACGCCGAGTTCTCGTTGACCCGCAACTCCCCCGTGAGCCGGTGCCCCAGCCAATCCGGTGCGTCGAGCAGGTGCGCGGCCCGCCGGTAGACCTCCGGTTCGTGCTCCTTCAGCCAGGCGAGCTTGAACGGGAACATCTCGGCGCTCGCGGGCACGCCGCGGGCCCGGCCGGGACGGGCCATCGCCTCGAGCGCTCGGGGAGCGCGTCCGGCCTGCTCGCTGGCGCGCACGTCGAGCCACATCATCGCCGGACGCACCGGACGGTGGGCGCCGTCGAGGGCGACGAGGGTGGCCGATGTCGCCCCATACCCGATGCCGGCGATGTCGCCGGCGCCGAGCCCGGATCGTGCCAGGGCCACGTGGGAGGATTCGATCAGTGCCCGATACCAGTCGTCGACCTGCTGCTCGGCCCAACCCTGGTGCGGATAGCTGGTCGGGTAGCCGGTGGAGGCGAACGACACCACCCGGCCCGTGACGTCGAAGATCGCCACCCGGCAACTCTCGGTGCCGTAGTCGATTCCGAGCAGGAACGGGCCCGTCCGTGCGTCCTTCGCGGGCTCGCTGCCCGGTGTCGCCGTCATCGGAGCTCCTCCCGTCGTCGCATGGTCCTCAGCCGTAGAAGCCGCCGGGCGCGAACACCTCGTCGACGAGTTCGTCGAACCATCCCGCCTCACTCGCGAGGTCGAGCACGGTGTACCGGGAGCGGTAGTACATCGCCTTGGGGAACAGGGCCCTGACATCGGCCGGGGTCACCCCGATGTCCTCGGGCCGGGAGGGTGCCCCCGCGGCGGCGAGCCGCGCCTGCAGCGTCCGGGCGGGCACCAGTTGTGCCTCCAGGCGCGGCCTCAATTCCGGCCACCGGTCGACGAAGGTCTGCAGCCGGTCGCGCAGCGCAGGGCCGCCGAGGTACTTCTCCCGGGTCTGGGTGACGCTGTTCTCGGCCAACGGACCTGTCAGCCGGCTGCGGATGTCGGCCTCGATCTCCTGCCAGGACGCTCGGGAGGCCACCGCCGCATCGACGTCGAGTCCGGCGAGGTCACGCGCGAGGAACCGCTCGTAGAACGCGCACATCGCCAGGGTGCCGATGCCCACCTTGAACCCGTGCGACAGCGGCGGATCCCAGTCGGCGCCGAGATGGTCGAGTTCCCACAGGTGGCTGAAGTAGTGCTCGGCGCCGGACGCGGGCCGCGTGCCCCGGTAGACCTGCATCGCCAGTCCGGACAGGATCAGCCCCGACACCAAGCCGGCGTACGCGTCCGGGTCACCGGCCGCGAGGGCCGCCGGCTGCGCGAGTGCCTCGGCGACCCCGCTCTGCACGAGGGTCCATGCCAGCGGATCGATGGGGTCGAGACCGACGGCGTCCGCCAGGATCCAGTCGGCTCCGGCCGGGATCTTGGCCGCGAGATCGCCGTAGCCGGAGGCGACCATCGTGGGTGGTGCGGCGGCGGCCACGTCGAGGTCGATGATCACGACGGCGGGCGCCGGACAGGCCATGGTGAGTTTGACGCCGTCGACGCTCATCGGCGCGCCGAAGCCCGAGTAGCCGTCCATCGATGCCGCCGTGCCGACGACCGCGTACCGGCGTCCGAGCTCGCCCGACGCGAGTTTGGTCAGGTCGTTGATGGTGCCCGAGCCCACGGCGACGGCTACCGCACCGGTGCCGCGCAGACGTTCGCGAATGAACTCGCTGTTGTCGTAGCTGGCATAGAGCACGGGGTGACCGGGGAAGACGAGGGGGTCGACGACGGTCGCCCCGGCGTCCCGGAGTGCGTCGTGCACCGCCTGGCCGGCGGCGGCCCACGTGCGGTCGTCGGCGACGATCATGGCCGGCAGTCCGTCGCCCAGCAGGGCGTCCCGGATGATGGTGCCGGCCCGTGGCAATATCCCCCGACCGACCTCGACCACGTCGGTCTCGGTCGCCTTCGCCAGGCCAAGGCGGATCAACTCAGTGGTCACAGCCGCGCACCCCCATCGGTGGCTCGAGTTCCGGCGTCATCCCAGGCGAGCGGCAACCGATCGCCCCGGGACTCCGAGAAGCTCGAACGCGCCTCGGGCGGCGCATCGAGCCTCCGCGGGCAGCCTACCGCTCGGCCTCCGGCTGGATCATCGGCACGGGTCACGGCAGGCCGGACAGGGCCCACGTCCGCCCGTTGCTCGTGTCGATCAGGGCCGCCGACCGCACGCCGAGCGTGAGGGGAAGGGCGTCATTGACAAGAGTGCTGATGATCGGCAGGTGGGCGGCGCTGCCCCCGGTGGTGAGCGACACGTGCGGCACCCACTTGCCCGGCTCGTAGTGACGGTGCAACTCGGCCCCCGTCCGCACCAGCGCCTCGGCCACCACCTGCTGCCGCCGGGCGAGGTCGGCGTCCACGCCCA
>DAIESZ010000083.1 GCA_027346035.1 Propionibacteriaceae bacterium | reverse complement strand
GTCGACGAGCGGGCGCATGAACCGGAACAGCAGGGTCAGCAGCAGGGTGCGGATGTGCTGGCCGTCCACGTCGGCGTCGGCCATCAGGATGATCTTGCTGTACCGCAGCTTGGCGAGGTCGAAGTCGTCGTGGATGCCGGTGCCCAGCGCGGAGATCAGCGCCTGCACCTCGTTGTTCTGCAGCACCCGGTCGATGCGCGCCTTCTCGACGTTGATGATCTTGCCCCGGATCGGCAGGATCGCCTGGAACCGCGAATCGCGGCCGCCCTTGGCCGAGCCGCCCGCCGAGTCACCCTCGACGATGTAGAGCTCGCACTTGTCCGGATCGGTCCACTGACAGTCGGCGAGCTTGCCGGGCAACCCCCCGCTCTCGAGCAACCCCTTGCGGTTGCGGGCCAGGTCACGCGCCTTGCGCGCGGCCATGCGGGCCGAGGACGCCGCGATCGCCTTGCGGGCGATGTCGCGCCCCTCGTTCGGGTTCTTCTCGAACCACTCGCCCAGCTTGTCGTTGCAGACGGTCTGCACGAAGGTCTTGGCCTCGGTGTTGCCGAGCTTGGTCTTGGTCTGGCCCTCGAACTGTGGCTCGCCGAGCTTGATCGAGACGATCGCGGTCAGGCCCTCGCGGACGTCCTCACCGGAGAGGTTGGCGTCCTTGTCCTTGAGCAGCTTCCACTCGCGGGCGAACTTGTTCACCAGCGTGGTGAGCGCCGCCCGGAACCCCTCCTCGTGGGTGCCGCCCTCGACGGTGCCGATGGTGTTGGCGAAGGTGTAGACCGACTCGGTGAAGCCGGAGTTCCACTGCATCGCGATCTCGAGCGACAACCGGCGCGCGTCGTCGTCGGCCTCGAAGGAGATGATGCTCGGGTGCACCGGCGACTTCTTGCCGGGTGCGTTGAGGTGGCGGACGAAGTCGGAGATGCCACCGTCGTAGCGGTAGGTGACGACCCGCGCTTCGGGAGTCCTTGCGTCGGCCTCGGCCGGCTCCACCGCGCTCCCCGCGGTGTCGCCCTCGTTCTCGGCTTCGACGGTCTCGCGAGCCTTGGGCCGCTCGTCGCGCAGCCGGATGGTGAGACCGCGATTGAGAAAGGCCATCTCCTGCAGCCGCCGGGAGAGGGTCTCGAAGGAGTAGTCGAGGGTCTCGAAGATGTCGCCGTCGGCCCAGAACGTGACGGTGGTTCCCGTCTCGTCGGTGGCCTCGCCCTGCTCCAACGGCGTGGCGGGAGCGCCATGCAGGTAGGACTGCCGCCACACATGGCCGTCGCGCTTGACCTCGACGTCAAGCCGGGTCGACAGCGCGTTGACGACGGAGACGCCGACGCCGTGCAGCCCGCCGGAGACGGCGTACCCGCCCCCACCGAACTTTCCGCCGGCGTGCAGGATCGTGAGCACCACCTCGACGGCCGGCTTGGTCTGCCCCGGGGGGATGTCGACGGGGATGCCGCGGCCGTTGTCGACGACGCGCACGGCGCCGTCCTCGAGCAGGGTGACGTCGATGAAGTCGCAGTAGCCGGCCAGGGCCTCGTCGACGGAGTTGTCGACGACCTCGGCGACCAGGTGGTGCAGTCCGCGCTCGCCGGTGGACCCGATATACATGCCGGGTCGCTTGCGCACCGCCTCGAGCCCCTCGAGCACGGTGATCGCACTGGCGTCGTAGCCACCGTTTCCCGTCGCGGGCGGATGCACGACGACGTCGCCGGGCACTGGCCCGCTCGGATCGATCGGATGCTGCTGGGGGAGGGGTTCGGCCACGAACCAGGCTCCTTCTGAACACAGCACGACCCCAGGGGTGGGGTCGTGCGGACGGCCGGGCTCGCTCGCGTACTGAAAGCGTCCCGTCGTCGTCCATCGTACCCGCCGCGGCCTCAGAACCGGCGTTGCGTCGCCCGTTGTGGACGCTTAGGTGCCCGAACTGGCCTGGGGAATAGCCCCCTACGCGCCCCGGGCGTTCGTGCGGCGCTGTCAGCCGTATGTGTCGCGCGGACCACGCCCGCGCACCGATCGTGGACCCTTGCGCCAGGACGGCGCCGCCGGCCCGCGCACCTCGACCTGCTCGACCGTGCCGGCCCCGAGCTCCTCGTCCAGCCGGGCCATCAACGCGGTGCGCAGCAACCGCACCTGAGTCGCCCAGGCGGTGGAGTCGGCGACGAGCACGAGCACACCCTGATCGAACGACTCCGGCCGGCAGTGCGCCGCCACGTCGGGCCCAACCACGTCGGCCCACCGGGCCAGCACGGCGCCCACTGCCACCGGCGTGCGCCAGCCGTGCTCGCTGACGAGGCGTTCGACGCTGTCGCCCAGCGGCTGCGGGTC
>DAIESZ010000080.1 GCA_027346035.1 Propionibacteriaceae bacterium | reverse complement strand
GCGCCGGATTCGCGACGATCTCCCTCGGCCTGCGACAGTGCATGGTCGACCCCGAGAACAACAAGATGGACATCGCCTCACTCGAGAAGCTGTTCCTCTCACTGGCCTGAGGGGCCCGCGATCCTGGCACCCTGACGCGTCACCGCGTGGCGTGTCCCAACCACGACACTCACGATCGTCGGCGTGATCGCCTCACGAGTCACACGCGACGTCCCTGCCCGGACGCCCGGGACTCGACCTTCGGCCTCGACGGGCCGTCCGGACGCCGTTTCGTCCCCGCCCGGACGCCCGGACTCGACCCGATCGGTCACGACAGCGCAGCGGGCGGCCCCCGAAAGGTTCTGGACGCCGCCCGCTGCGCGTCGACCGCTCTCAGATCGAGGCGCCCGCCGCCCACGTGCGGTAGCCACCGTCGAGGTTGCGCACGTCGCCGCGTCCGGTGGCCCGCAGGATCCGCGTGGCGATGTGGCCGCGGATACCGACCGCGCAGTGCACCACGATCGGACCGTCGGGCACCTCGTGGAGCCGCTCGCGCAGCTCATCGACCGGGATGAGCAGGGCGCCCGGGATGTTGCCGGCGTCGTACTCGCCCTGGGTTCTCACGTCGAGCAGGGTGGCGCCCGACGCCTGGGCGTCTGCGAGCTCGTGCCACTGGATCGTGTCGGTGGTGCCCGTGGCGATGTTCTCGTCGACCCACCCGAGCATGTTGACGGCGTCCTTGGCGGAGCCGAACTGCGGTGCATAGGCCAGTTCGAGCTCGGCGAGTTCGGACGCGGTGAGCCCTCCGGTGATCGCGGTGGCGATGACGTCCATGCGCTTGTCGACACCGCTCTCGCCGACGCCCTGGGCGCCGAGGATCAGGTCGGTGTCCGGGTCGACGAGCAGCTTGAGAGCCATGCCCGCGGCACCCGGGTAATACGTGGCGTGCGACGCCGGGTGGGTGTGGATCGCGCGGTAGGGGCGCCCGGCCGCGCGCAGCCGCTTCTCGTTCCACCCGGTCGAGGCGACCTGTAGCCCGAAGACCCCGACGATCGCCGTACCGAGCACGGGGCGGTCGGACACCGCGCGTCCGGCGATGACGTCGGCGACCCGGCGGCCCTGCAGGTTGGCGGTGTTGGCGAGGGGAACCAGCACGTCACCGCCGTCGAGGGCGTCCCGCTTCTCGACCGCGTCGCCCACCGCGAAGATGTCGGGGTCGCTGGTGCGCATCTGATCGTCGACGGCGATGCCACCGCGTTCGCCGATCCGCAGGCCGGCCGCCACGGCCAGCGAGGTCTCGGGACGGACGCCGATCGCGGCCACCACCATGTCGGCATGCAACACCTCCCCGTTCGACAGGGTGACGGTGTTCGGGCCGATCTCGGTGACCGCGGCCCCCAGTTCGAGGCGGACGCCGTGCTCGCGGATCCGGTCGTGCACCGGGGCCACCATCTCGGGATCGAGTGGGCCCATCACCTGCGGCATCGCCTCGACGAGGGTCACCTGCAGACCGCGCACCGACAGGTTCTCGGCCATCTCGACACCGATGAAGCCGCCGCCGATGACCACGGCGCTCGGCGCGGCGAGGCTCAACGTCTCCAGGGCGTCGAGGTCGGCGCTGTCGTGGACGTCCTGCGTCGCCTGCACGAGGGCGTCGGTGTCCTCGACGTCGCGCAGGCTGAGCGCGCGCTCGATGCCGGGAATCGGCGGGCGCACCGGACGCGCGCCCGGAGACAGAATGAGCTTGTCGTAGTGCAGCACGAGGTCAGCGCCGGTGCGGCTGTCATGAACGAGCAGTTCGTGCGTGTCCCGCCGGATCCCCACCGCCTCGTGGTGCACGAGCACGTCGATGCCGAAGCGTGCGCGCAACGACTCGGGGGTCTGCAGCAGCAGGTTGCCGCGATGCGCGATCACCCCGCCGACGTGATAGGGCAGCCCACAGTTCGCGAACGAGACGTATCCACTGCGCTCGACGACCGTGATCGTGGCGGTTTCGTCGAGCCGGCGCAGCCGGGTGGCAGCCGACATGCCGCCGGCGACGCCTCCGATAATCACAATGTCCATGACGAAGAACATACCCCCTGGGGTATTGGCGCGTTCATTCGGGGTTCCCTAAACCGAAGGGTGCGGGTCACCGCCTGCAAGGACGCCGACCCAGCCCACGCAATCCTGCCACCCTGCCGCGCTCGTGGGGCGCGCCCGGACGGCCTCGGCCACCCCGGCGCGCCCCACGATGTCCACCGGTTCAGGGACGCGGCGTCCAGATCCGGTCGAGGTAGTCGCGCATCGACCGGTCGGACGAGAAGTAGCCCGATCGGGCCACGTTGAGGATCGCCGAGCGCGTCCAAGCGGTCTCGTCGGCGTAGTAGTCCTCGACCCGCTGCTGGGCGTCGACGTAGGAGCGGAAGTCGGCCAGGGCCATGAACCGGTCCTCGTAGAGCAGGTTCGAAACGAGTGACTCGAAACCCATCGGATCCCCACCCGAGAACGCGCCCGATGCGATGAGGTCGATGGCCGCCTTGAGCTCGGGGTCGGTGTGGTAGTAGTCCATCGGCCGGTAGCCGCGCTGCTGCAGTTCGGCGACCTCGGGTTCGACCATGCCGAACAGGAAGAAGTGCTCGTCGCCGACCAACTGGCGGATCTCGACGTTGGCGCCGTCATCGGTGCCGATGGTCAGTGCACCGTTCATCTGCAGTTTCATGTTCCCGGTACCGGACGCCTCCAGACCCGCCAGCGAGATCTGTTCCGACAGGTCGGCCGCCGGAATCAGCGTCTGGGCGAGGGTGACGTTGTAGTTCGCCGGGAACGCGACGTGCAGCACGTCGCCGATCCGGCGGTCGTTGTTGATCGTCGCCGCCACCGCGTTGATCAGCCGGATCGTCTCCTTGGCGATCCGGTAGCCCGGCGCCGCCTTCGCCCCGAACACCACGGTGCGCGGCGTCACCTGGTCGAGGCCCACCTTGCCCGAGATCAGCTGGTCGTAGAGCGACACCACGTGCAGCAGCTTGAGACTCTGCCGCTTGTACTCGTGCAGCCGTTTGACCATCACGTCGAGCAGATGACCCTCGGGCAGGTCGATGCCGTCACGTTCGCGCAACACATGGCGCAGCCGCTCCTTGTTCGCCCGCTTGACTTCGCGGAACTGGACGCGGAACTCCTCGTCCTCGGCGTACGGCTCGAGCTCCTGGAGGCGCTCGAGCTCGGTCAGCCACCCCTTGCCGATGGTGTCGCTGATCAGTCCCGCAAGCCCCGGGTTGGCCAGCTTGATGAACCGGCGCGGGGTGACGCCGTTGGTGACATTGATGAACTTCTCGGGCCAGTAGTCGCTGAAGTCCGGAAGTACCTTGTCACGCAGCAGTTGGGAATGCAGTTCGGCGACGCCGTTGACCTTGACGGAGGCGACGGTCGCCAGGTAGGCCATGCGCACACCCCTCTCGGGGTATTCGGCGATGACCGACATGCGCCTGACGCGCATCTCGTCGTCAGGTTTGGCCGCCCGCACCTCGCTGAGGAAGTGCTCGTTGATCCGGTAGATGATCTCGAGGTGTCGCGGCAGCAGGCGTCCCAGCAGGTCGGTCGACCACACCTCGAGCGCCTCCGGCAACAGCGTGTGACAGGTGTAGGCGAAGCAGCCCTGGGTGATCTCCCACGCCTCGTCCCAATCGAGGCCCTTGAGATCGACGAGGATGCGCATGAGCTCGGGCACCGCGATGACCGGGTGGGTGTCGTTGAGCTGGAAGACGATCCGCTGGGGCAGGTCGTGCAGGTCGAACCCGGGTTCGAGTTCGTTCTCGATGAAGTCGTGCAGGGAGCAGGCGACGAAGAAGTACTGCTGCTGCAGCCGGAGTTCCTTGCCCTGGGGAGTGGAGTCCTCGGGGTAGAGCACCTTGGTGATGTTCTCGGCGAACGTCTGGGCACGGGCGGCCTCGGCGTAGTCGCCGGTGTTGAAGATCGCGAGATCGAAGGCGTCGGTGGCCTTTGAACTCCACAGCCTCAGGGTGTTGACGCGGCCGTTGTTGTAGCCGGGGACCATGTAGTTGTAGGGGATGCCGAGAACATTCCACCACGGCACCCAGCGGGTGCGCTCACGGCCGAGTTCGTCGGCCCAGGTCTCGGTGTGACCGCCGAAGTCGACCTGGACCGCCGACTCCGGGTGGGCGAACTCCCACGGGCTGCCGAGCTTGAGCCAGTTGTCGGGCTGCTCCACCTGGGCGCCGTCGACGAAGGTCTGGCGGAAGATGCCGTACTCGTAGCGGATGCCGTAGCCGATGGACGGGATGTTCATCGTCGCCAGCGAGTCGATGAAGCAGGCGGCGAGGCGTCCAAGGCCCCCGTTGCCGAGACCGGGCTCGACCTCGACGTCCGCGAGTTCGGCCATGTCGAGGCCGCAGCCCGCCATGGCGTCCCGGGCGATGTCGGTGAGGTCGGCGGCCAGCAGCGCGTTGCTCAGCTGGCGCCCGAGGAGGTATTCGGCGGAGAGGTAGCCGATCGTCTTCGCCTTGGTCGACCGCTGCCGGCGCGACGTCTCGAGCCAGCGGGCCATGAGGTAGCCGCGCACCGTGCGGGCGAGGGCGAGGTACTGGTCGTTGAGGCTCGACCGCGACAGGGCCACGCCCTGCTGGGTGTTGAGATTGTGGAGGAATTCCTTGACGAAGCCATCGACGTTGTAGGGCGGGGTGGTGACCGGGGCCTTCGCCAACGGGTGCGTCATCGGAAAGCCGGTACCCAGCCGCTGGGCGTGATTCTGCTCGGCGTCACCGGGATTTTCCCGATTTATTTCATGCATAACCCGAATGGACATGGGCGCCAACTTACTAGAGCCCACCCCGTTGGGCGGACACGCGGGGGCCGCCTCACCACGTGGACAGGCAGCCCGTGGGTGCGCCGGGTAGGGCACGATGCGCCCGGCCGGCATCGCCGCTGGCCGGCGGCACCTCGCCGCGATTCCCGCCCTGTGGCAGGCTGGCCGGATGGGGCGCGTGACACTACGGCGGCGGGTGACGACCATCGACACGGACGCGGGCAGTTCCACGCCCCGCCCCGACAACCTCAGCGTGGAGGAGCCGCTGGAGATCCGCATCAACGGCGCTGCCCTCACGGTGACCATGCGGACGCCGGGACACGACATCGAGTTGGTACACGGCTTCCTCTTCTCCGAGGGCCTCATCCGCTCGGCCGACGACATCTCGCTGGCCCGCTACTGCGCGGGCTCGGTGCTCCTCGACGACACCGGCGTCCCGCAGAACACGTACAACGTCGTCGATGTCACGCTCGCTCCCGGCGTCCAACCCCCCTCGGAGACGGCGCGGCGCGCCTTCGTCACGTCGTCGGCCTGCGGGGTGTGCGGCACCGCCAGCATCGAGCAGTTGCGCGGGCGGACGCAGTTCGACGTTCGCGAAGACCCCACGGTCGTGGACGCGACGACGATCACCCGCCTGCCCGACGCCCTGCGACAACAGCAGCGGGCCTTCGACCGCACCGGCGGGGTGCACGCCGCGGGGCTGTTCACCGCGGAGGGGCAGCCGCTCGTCGTGCGCGAGGACGTCGGCCGGCACAACGCCGTCGACAAGGTGGTCGGCTGGGCGATGATGAACGGCCGGCTCCCGCTGCGGGGCTGCGTCCTCATGGTGTCCGGGCGCGCGTCGTTCGAACTGGTGCAGAAGTCGGTGATGGCGGGCATCCCCTGCCTCGCCGCGGTGTCGGCCCCCTCGTCGCTCGCCGTGGAGTGCGCCGAGGACGCCGGATCGACCCTCATCGGCTTCGTGCGCGGCACCCGCCTCAACGTCTACACCGGCGACCACCGGGTGCGCGGCTGAGCGCACCCGGCGTCCGGGTCAGGCCTCGGGCTCGAACAGCGCCGCGAGCCGGTCGATCGACGCGAGCAGCTTGTCGCTCGTCGTCGCGCGAGCGCGGGCCAGGCGCTTCTCGTCGGTGAGCTGCGACCAGTCGTAGCTGTGGGTCACCAGGGTGTGCAGGTCGTCGACCGGGTCGAGCTGCCAGCGCCAGACCTGGCCGATCGGCCGCCCGCCCTGCTCGGCCGGCTTCCAGGCGATGCGGCGGCCCTCGTCGAA
>DAIESZ010000009.1 GCA_027346035.1 Propionibacteriaceae bacterium | reverse complement strand
TGGCCGGCCGAGGATCTCGCCGGCTACGTCGACGGCGAGAAGCACCCGATCTCGCTGACCGAGGACGGCTGGAGGCTCCGCGACTACCAGCGGCGGGCGGCCGAGTCGTTCTGGCACGGCGGGTCGGGCGTCGTCGTGCTTCCCTGCGGCGCCGGCAAGACCGTCGTCGGGGCGGCCGCCATGGCCCTCGCCGGCAGCACCACCCTCATCCTGTGCACCAACACCGTGTCCGCGCGGCAGTGGCGCGACGAGTTGCTCCGCCGCACCAGCCTCCCCGCGGACGAGATCGGCGAGTACTCGGGATCGCGCAAGGACGTGCGCCCCGTCACGGTGGCCACTTACCAGGTGCTCACCACCCGGCGCAAGGGCGTGCAGCCCCACTTGGAGCTGTTCAACGCCCGCGACTGGGGCCTGATCATCTACGACGAGGTGCATCTGCTGCCGGCCCCGGTCTTCCGCCAGACCGCCGACCTGCAGGCCCGTCGGCGGCTCGGACTCACCGCCACCCTGGTACGGGAGGACGGCCGGGAGTGCGACGTGTTCTCCCTGATCGGCCCCAAGCGCTACGACACGCCGTGGAAGGACATGGAGTCGCAGGGCTGGATCGCCCCGGCGGACTGCGTCGAGGTGCGCGTCAGCCTCGACGACGGCGAACGGATGGCCTACGCCGTCGCGGAGGCGGAGGTGCGCTACCGGCTGGCGGCGTCCTCGGAGACCAAGACCCGCACGGTCGTCGAACTCGTCGAGCGTCACCGTGGGCGCCCCACCCTGGTCATCGGCCAGTTCGTCGACCAGCTCGAGGATCTCGCCGACCGGTTGGGTTGCCCGATCATCACCGGGTCGACGACCACCAGGCAACGCGAACAGCTGTACGGGCAGTTCCGCGCCGGCGAGATCGACCTGCTGGTGGTGAGCAAGGTGGCGAACTTCTCGATCGACCTCCCGTCGGCGGAGGTGGCGATCCAGGTGTCTGGATCGTTCGGGTCTCGCCAGGAGGAGGCACAGCGTCTCGGCCGGCTCATGCGGCCCAAGAGCGACGGGCGCACCGCCCGGTTCTACGCCGTGGTGGCCCGGGACACGATCGACGCCGATTTCGCCGCGCACCGGCAGCGTTTCCTCGCCGAGCAGGGCTACTCCTATCGCATCATCGACGCCGACGACCTGCCGCAGGCGCTCGACCTCCCGTGACGGCCGCGGTGGCCCGTCGGACGTCGGGCGCCCACCCCGGCCGGTCGCGCACTCCGACACGCGGACAGCACGCGCGGGGGTAACATCGGAAATCGTCTCCAGAGCCATCCCGCACCGCGATGGATGGTCCGCCGCCGGGCCCACTCGTCGGCCGCTTCCGATCCCAGCCCCGTGCCCGGAGTGAATCATGCCTGCAGACACCACCGAAATCCTCGACGCCGAGCGTGCCCACCTCGCGGCCTCCCGGGCCGCGCTGCATCAGATGCGCGCCGAGTCGGCCGACTGGCGCGACGCCGTCGGCGGGAACTCCGTGAGCACCCAGTACCTCAAGCAGATGTTGCACCGACGGATGGCCGAACTCGAACTCGACCCCGACGTCCCGCTGTTCTTCGGCCGGATCGAATACGCCGCGGCCCTGGGGGCGCAGGCCGATGAGGTGTTCCACATCGGACGCCGGCACGTCGCGAGCGAGGCTGGGGGTGAGCCGCTCGTCATGGACTGGCGGGCGCCGATGAGCCTGCCGTTCTAACGCGCCCGCCCGTCCTCCCCGATGGGCTGCTCACTGCGGCGCCGATTCGGCTTCCAGCACGGCGAGCTCACCGCCTTTGAGGATGAGCCCCTGACCGGCCCGGACGCTCCCGGCGGCGGCGTCTCCGACATCCTGCGCTCCGAGATCGAGCGTCCCCGCACCGGGCCGATGCGCGACATCGTCGCCACCATCCAGCCCGACCAGGACGTGCTCGTACGAACCGACCTGACCACCTCGCTCGCGATCCAAGGGGCGCCGGGAACCGGCAAGACCGCAGTGGGCCTGCACCGGGCCGCCTGGCTCCTGTACGAGTTCCGGGACCACCTGTCACGTGCCGGCATCCTGGTCATCGGTCCCAACGAGTCGTTCCTCTCCTACATCGCCGACGTGCTGCCTGCGCTCGGCGAGATCGACGCCGGGCACGACACGATCGGCTCTCTCGTCGCCCGGTCGAGTGGGCTCGCGGTCCGCCGCGACGACCCGGCCGAGGTGGCCGTGCTCAAGGGGGATGCCCGGCTGGCCGACGTGTGCCGCCGGGCCGTGTGGGGACATCTCGCCGTGCCCTCCACGATGCTGGTCGTGCCGCTCGGGCACCGCCAGTGGCGGGTCCCGGTCCCGGATGTGGCCTCGGCGGTCGCCGGACTCGCCGCCCGCGGCGTCCGGTACGAGGCAGGCCGCCAACTGCTCCCACAACGTCTCGCCCACCAGGTGCTGATCCGGATGGAGGCCGTCGGCGAGACCACCGACGACCGGGTGCAGTCCCGGGTGGCCCGCACCGGCCCCGTCCGCGAGGCCACTGCACGCTGCTGGCCCCGTCTCGACCCGGTGAAGCTGACGCACCGGCTGCTCACCGACCCCGTGTTCCTCGCGGCCCATGCCGACGGCCTCCTGGACGCCGACGAGCAGCGCCTGCTCCAGTCCGGGACCCGGGCGCGCAACCCCGGGTCGATGCGCTGGTCCCTCGCCGACCTCGTGATCGTCGACGAGGTCTCCGACCTGCTCGAGCGCACCGGCAGTCTCGGCCACGTCATCGTCGACGAGGCGCAGGACCTCTCGGCGATGCAGCTGCGCGCCGTCGGACGCCGCGCGAGCACCGGGTCGGTGACCCTGCTCGGTGACCTGGCACAAGCCACCACGCCCTGGGCCACCCGCGACTGGAGCGCCGCCCTCGGCCACGTCGGCCATCCCGATGCCCGACTGCACGAACTCGTCGAGGGCTTCCGGGTGCCGGGTGAGGTGCTCGACTTCGCCGCGCGGCTGCTGCCGTACATCGCCCCCGGGCTGACGCCGCCCCGGGCGATCCGCGCGGACCGGGGCATGCTGACGATCCGGCGCGCGGAGCCGGTCGTCGGCGCCGTCGCCGACGCCTGTCGCGCTGCCCTGGTGGCGGAGGGCACGGTCGGTCTCATCGTGCCCGACACGCACGTCGCCTCCGTCGCCGGTGCCCTCGATCGCGCGGAACTCGAGCACCACCACGTCGGCGACGATGTGCGCGGTGTCCACCGGCTCGACCTCGTGCCGGCGAGCCTGGCGAAGGGCCTGGAGTTCGATCACGTGGTATTGGTCGACCCCGCCGGCATCGTGGCCGCCGAACCCGACCGCGAGACCGGACTGCGCCGGCTCTACGTGTGCCTCACCCGCGCGGTCATGTCACTGCGGATACTGCACGACGGGAACCTTCCGCCGGAACTGCGACGCGACTGACGCGCGCGGCGCGTCCGGGCGAACACCAGGGGCCGGGCCCGCGGGAGGTCCCGCGGGTCCGGCCCCTGAACAGTGTGACCGCTCAGCCCTGGTCGAACAGGATGGTGGTGTAGGTGAACGGCGGGAGGGTGCTGCCGTTCTTGGTCATCCCACTGACCGTGACCGTGTACGCCTTGTCCGCGGTCCCGGTGTACCCGCTGGGCAGGGTGAACTCGACCGTCGGCTTCCCGTACCCGTTGGGCAGGTGGGTGATGGTCACCGACACCGGGGACCCGCCGCTCGTCACCGACACGGTGGCCGTCGACATGTCGACCGCCAGGTCGGAGGCCGACACCGACCAGGTGTTCTTGATCGGCTCCAGCGCCTCGGGGACATACCCCGCGGCCGGCCAGGGGACGTAGGCAGGGCTTCCCGCCGGGGCACCGGTCAGGTACCCGGTGGTCACCTGGATGGCGTTGAAGCTGCCCTTGGACCCGTCGACCTGGCCGAACCCGATCTGGGTGAGGCCCGGATCGATCATCCACCGCCGATGTCCGAGGTCGGACTCGTTGCCGTGGTCGTCGATGTAGGCCGCGACCGCGTCCCCGGGGCTGAGCTCCGGAGTCGCCAGCGCGAGGTTGCTCTTGGACGCCGCATCGGCCCCCGCGCTCGTATAGCAGGCCCACGTCGTCGGCGGGTAGTGGGTGATGGTGCCGTTGGCGTACATCATGAGCGCGGCCGCCTGGTCACCGGACGACCAGCTGCTGCTCATGACGACCGGGTTGAGATCGAGCATCGAGCGGTAGTAGTTCTCGGTGGTGAGGGTGGCCTCCTGTGCGTCGGCCGACGTCGTGCCCGGATCGCACGTGCTCGGGTTGGCGGTCGAGCCGGACGGCACGGCGATGGCCGGCAGGTAATAGCTGTAGTAGGCGTCCATAGCCCCCTGCCGAGTCGAGTTGTCCACGGTCGGTGTCGTCGTCAGCGTGAACGGCACGGCCGGAGTCGTGGTCGTCGCGGAGTCCGCCGGAGCGTAGTTGTACGAGTCGTCGAACGCGAACGCGGCGTAGGTGTAGGTCGTGCCCGAGTTCACGGAGTTGTCGGTGAAGCTCGTCACCCCGGTACTCGTGGTGGTGACCAGCGTGCCGGCGGTGGGTGATGTCGGCGCCGTAGGGCCGAGTGCCCGGCGGATGGCCACCCCGGCGAAGTCGCTGGAGGTGGGGTTCGTCCACGACAGCGCCACGCTCCCCGCTGAGGGGGTGACCGTCAGTCCCGTGACCGATCCCGGAGGTGTGGTGTCCGGCGTCCCGGCCAGGTAGTAGCCCGACACGTCGGCGATCAACTGCACCGACCCGGAGTTGTGGCTGCTGAACGCGACC
>DAIESZ010000064.1 GCA_027346035.1 Propionibacteriaceae bacterium | reverse complement strand
ACCTGTTCCCGGTGCTCGACGGTGTGACATTCACGCATGCGTGGGGCGGCAACCTCGGCGTCCCACGCGACTGGTTCCCCTCGGTGCGCCACGACCCCCGGACCGGTCTCGCCTTCGCCGGTGGCTACGTCGGCGACGGGGTGGCTACCTCGGCCCTTGCCGGGCGCACCCTGGCAGCCATGATCCGCGCCGATGACCCCGAGGACCTCGGGAGCCTGCCCTGGGCGGGCCGCACCTCACGGGCCTGGGAGCCGGAGCCGCTGCGGTGGCTGGGGGTCAATGCCGTGACCGCCCTCATGAGCTCGGCCGACCGCTCCGAGCAGCGCACGGGTCGGCCGTCACGGGCGGCGTCGACGTTCTGGAGTGCGCTCGGCCACTGACCGGCGCGCGGGGTGGGCCCAAGCCACGTCCGCAACACACCCGGCTACCGACTGCTCCAGCCGCCTGCAACCGGCGTGAACGGTGCGTATCCGGGTGTGTTGCCACCGGGGGCGACGAAAGGGCTCAGCGTGCCTGGACGAACGCGCCGTCGCGCAGCAGCGGCACCGCGTCGGAGTCGTGGAGCTCCGCGGCGATCGCCAGGTCGATGGCGTAGCCGGCCGCGAGCAGCTCCCGGCCGCTCGAGCAGGCGGCGAGCTCGAGGTCGAGCCGCCCGACGACGAGCTGGTAGGCCTGCTGTGCCAGCGCCGCCTCGGGGCTGAGGGTGCCCGGCCGGTCGCCGAGCCACCCGGCGAGGGCGTCGACGACGGCGCCCGCACCCCAGAGGTCCTCGACGGCCGGTCGCAGGGTCCCGTCGGGCCACTTCTCGCCGGCCGCGATGATAATGACGGCAGCTCGGTCGCCGAGTCGCCCCGAGAGCCAGTTGCCGACGGCCCGGGCGTTGCGCAGCGAGGCGGTGAGGACCGTGGCGCCGGCGTCGCGCAGCAGGGCGCTGATGGCGGAGCCATTCGGAGAAGGCAGCACGATGCCGCCGGTGCGACCTCCGGGTGCCACCGAGCGGATCGACGCGGGGGAGAGGCTGACGTCGCCCGGGCCGGCGTCGCGGCGAGGCTTGGCCAGCAGCGCACCGCGCTCGGCGGCGAAGGCCTCCGCCGAACGGTCCTCCCAGGCGAAGGGGTGCACCCGCATGCCCCTGTCGATGCCGACCGAGACGCAGGTGGTGAAGCTCAGCACGTCGACGACCACGGCATACACGGGTCCGCGCGAGGTAGCGTGGGCGGTCAGCTCGCGGGCGCCGACGGGTCCCCACTCGAGGCGGACGAGGTGGCGGTCCTGGCTGTGGACGTCGTGCACCGGCACACCGTATGCCGCCCGGCCGCGCACCGAAACCGCGGGTCCTCAGCGGTCGGCGCGACGGCGCAGCACCTGCGCCGTCCGGACGACGAGCGCAGCGGCATCACTAAGGATCCAGAGGATGACGATCATGACCACCTGGACCGGCGCGCTCAGACGGCTGTAGGGCGACGGCGGCTCCGGGATGCTCGCGATGAGGATGAAGACGAGGAAGACCAGCTGCAGCTCGAGGAACCGCCTGCGGAACACGCCGCGGCCGATCTGCGCATCTGGCCGCTCGGACGGGTCGGCCCGCTCGCACCTCGCCGGCTTCGGCTCGAGCGGCTCCTGCGGATCTCCGGGCGGGAGCGGTGGCTGTGTGCTCATCTTCCCCTCCCTACGGGACACCGGTGATGTGCTCAGCCGTACTGTCCTGCCCGTCGGTGGTCTCGCCCAGAGGCCAAGGTCCCGTCCTCTCGACGTCGACGGCGCCACCGGCCGCATGCCCCATGGGCCGGTGGCGCCGACTGGCTCACTTGACCATGTACTGACAGGCATCGCCGAAACAACGCCCGGTCTTGACCTGCTTGTTCTGGCTCAGCGACGCATAGCTGAGGTTGGCGGCACTGAGGTCGAATCCGGTCACGCTGCCTGCGACACTGGCGGCCCGGCTCGTCCACGTGGCGTGGACGTTGAGGCTGTAGCCGTCGCCCTTCTGGTGCTCCGTATAGCTGCCGCGGGTGATCTTGCCCTCGCCGGTCCAGGTCAGCGTGACGTCGACGGTCGAGGTCGTGCATTCGCCGATCGGCTCGCCGTACTCGTCCAAGGTGCAGGTGAGGACGGGCAGGTCCGTGGCGGTGACGGTCGCGGTGGTCAGCTGCCTGGAGATCGTGAACGTGAAGCCGCTGTCGGCGTCGGCGGAGGTCACGACCACCCCGGACGGGCCGTCGGGGCCGTAGGTCGCCCTCCACAGGTGCAGCTCGGTCCCCGCGGAGGTCCGGTACACCATCACGCCCGACTCCGTGACGAGGCCTCCGGACTCTGACGTCCATTGGGCTTCCGCGGACCTGCTGCGCTCGTTCAGGTGCGTCACCGGTGACCCGGCGTGCGACTGGGCTGCTGCGGGGCCCGCGAAGGCCATCATGGCCAGCGGCGTCACCGCAAGTGCGGCAAGGTGTCGTCTCATGGGTCGCTCCTCTCTCGTCGAGGGCGTCACCCGACGTGGCTCCCCCGTGCCATACGACACCTCAGCCAAGCGTTCCTCGATCAGGTCGGACAGGGCCGTTGGTCCCTACAGAAGTTCGGCCGACGCTGGAACATGCTCTCGGCAGCCCCGGGCAGCCCTAGGACGGCAGCCTGGTCCGATGACCGCGCGGTCCTCAGCGATTCAGGCCCTGCGCGACACCGGCCCCTGACAAGCGCGCGGTCGTGTGAGCCACGCGCGCTCGAGCGGGAGGCGTCAGGCGCTGCACGCCCCCGAGCCACAGGAACCGTTGCCACAGTCGCCGCCGCACCCGGCGGCCTCGCGCTGCTGCGCCTCCTCGCCGCGACGGTCCCACGCCTGGGCGAGCGCCTCGCTGAAGACCTCGACGGGCTGGGCGCCGGAGACGCCGAACTTGCGGTCGAGCACGAAGAACGGCACACCCTCGATGCCGATCATCTTCGCCGTGGCCTGGTCGCTGCGCACGTGGTTGCCGTAGTCGTCGGAGCCGAGCATCGCGCGCACCTCGCCCTCGTCGAGGCCGACCTCGCCGGCGAGGCGGACCAGCGTGTCGCGGTCGCCGATGGCCTGGCCCTCGCTGAAGTAGGCCCGCATGAGGCGGTCGACCGTCTCGGCCTGAAGGCCGTGGTCGGCGGCGAGGTGGGTGAGGCGGTGGGCGTCGTGGGTGTTGCCGGGCCTGGCCTCGCGCCACGCGAACGTGAGCCCGACCTCGGCGGCGGCGTGCTCGAGGCCCACGTGCTGCGCCTCGGCCTGCTCGTGGCTGACGCCGTACTTGGCCGCGATCATCTCGGGCAGGGTGGCTGCGGAGACGGGCTCGGCGTGCCGGTCGAGCTCGAAGCTGTGCCACGCCACCTCGACCTCGTCCCGGTGCGGGAAGTCCGCGAGCGCCTGCTCGAAGCGGGCCTTGCCGATGGAGCAGTAGGGGCACACGATGTCTGACCAGATGTCGATCCTCACGGTCATGCAACCTACCCGGCCGCCCTGGTCTTCCCGACGCCAGCCGGGAGTATGCCGCTCGGCCGGCCGCGGGCCTCGACGTGGGGGGCTCAGACGGACGCCACTCGAGCACGAATCGCTGCGGCGCACTCCTCTGGCCGCTTCTCGGGCAGCCAGTGGCCCGCGGCGAGCTCGACGAACTCGTACGGGCCGGTGACATGCTCGCGGGTCAGCTCGGCGGCGCGCCGACCGAGCGCGAAGTCACGGGATCCCCAGACATAGGTGGTCGGCACGCCCACCCGGTGTGCCGACACCTGGGACAGAGGGAGGCCGCGGTACCAGCCGATCGGCCCAGCCAGCGCGCCCGGTGAGGCCAGGCGCGCGGCATACCTCTCGACGTCCCCGGCGGGCAGCCCGCTGCCGCGAAGCAGCCGTCCGAAGCCCCGGGCCACCACCTGCTCGGGCAGGACGGGAAGCTGGAAGGCCGCCATGTACCACGACCGGACGCCCTGGTCGGAGCTCGTGAGCGCCCGCCGCATGGCGGCGGGGTGCGGGGTGGACAGGACGGTCAGTGAGGCGACCCGCTCGGGGTGGTTGCCGGCGACCAGCCAGGCGATCCCGCCGCCCCAGTCGTGGCCGACGAGGTGCACCTTCTCGTGCGACGTCGCGTCGATGAGCGCCACGACGTCCGCGGTGAGCTCCTCGAGCCGGTAGGCCGCCCTGCCGGAGGGGCGCGCCCCGGTGCTGTAGCCCCGCTGGTCTGGAGCGTAGGTGCGCAGGCCGGCGGCATGCAGCAGCGGCTCGACGTGTCGCCAGCTCGTCCGGTCCGTCGGGAAACCGTGGAGGAGCACGACCGGGTCACCTCCGCTGGGGCCGGAGTCCGTCACGTCGAAGACGAGTCCGGAGCGCGAGAAGGTGCTGAGCCGTGAGGATGCCATGACCGATCATCGCCTCCTCGACCTTCCGGCTGCAAAGGGGGCCAGACCATAGAGTTTGCATGTGTCCGACATGGAGCTCCACCAACCGGGACTGACCCGATGGTGGCACCTCTCGTCGGTCGGGCTCCTCTTCGGGGCGGCCTACTTCCTCATCTCCTGGTCGCCCAGCCTGCTGCCGAGAACGTGGTATTTCCAGGGCCTGATCAGCGGCCTGTCCGCGGTCGCGGGCTATGCGCTCGGAGTGGTCCTCGCCTGGGCTGTGACCCGTATCGCCGCCGTGCTGCGTCTTCGCGTATCGATCCGCAGGGAGGCCGCGCTCGTCCTGCGCGCGGCTGCCTACGTCTTCGGCGCTGTCCTCGTCGTCGCCCTCACCGTCTCGAACGCGGACGACCAGGCCTGCACGGCGGCGCTCGTCCACCTGGCTCCGCTGCGCCCGGTGGACTGGGTCGGCGCCGTCGCCCTGGCGGTCGGCATCATGGTCGCGATCATCTCTCTGGCCCGCGGACTGCGCCGCCTCACCCGACGCCTCGCGAACGCCGTCGGCAGCGTGCTGCCGCGGATGATCGCCACCATCCTCTCCGTCGCCGTCATGGCCACCGCCGTCGCCTGGGTCAGCGACAACGTCCTCTTCCACCGTGGCCTCGAGGCGCTCGGGGCGTTCGCCCAGCAGATGGACGCCACACCCCCCGAGGGGCGCACCGCCCCGACGAAGCCGACGGTGTCGGGCAGCCCCGCCTCCCGCGAGGCCTGGTCGACACTCGGCAAGCAGGGGCAGCTGTTCGTCACCAACGGCCCGAGCGCCGCGGACATCGCGGCCGCCACGGGCAGACCCGCCAAGGAGCCGATCCGGGTGTACGCCGGGGGTCCCCAGAAGCGCACCCTGCCAGAGCTGGCTGCGGCCGTCGTCGCCGAGCTCGAGCGGACCGACGCCTTCGCGCGCAAGTACCTCGTCGTCGTCACGACCACCGGCACCGGCTGGGTCGACGACTGGACCGCCCAGTCGATCGAGTACCTCTCCGGGGGCGACTGCGCGATCGCCGCGATGCAGTACTCCAACGTGTGGAGCGCCCTGTCCCTGCTCACCGACACCCAGACCCCCCGCGAGGGGGGCAAGGCCCTCTTCGACGCCGTCTACGCCGCGTGGGAGCGCCTGCCGCCGGGCTCGCGACCGATGCTGCTCGTCAGCGGGGAGTCGCTCGGTGCGTACGGGGGTCAGGGCGCGTTCGCCGACGTGCGCGACATGATGACGCGCGCCCAAGGGGGCGTGTGGGTGGGGACCCCCAGCTTCACCCGGATCGCGGCTGATCTCACCGCTGCACGCAACCCTGGCTCGCCCGAGATCGTTCCGGTCTACGACGACGGGCGGCACATCCGCTTCGCCTCCAAGGCCGACGAGGTCACCGCCGACTACTACGGCCGCCCTTACGGCGCCTGGGACTTCCCGCGGTTCGTCTACGCGCAACATCCATCCGACCCCGTCGTCTGGTGGAACCCCGCCACCTTGGGGGCGGAGCCCGACTGGCTGCGCGAGCCCCGGGGACGTGACGTCAACCCGGCCGTCACGTGGATCCCGTTCGTCACCTTCTGGCAGCTGACCACCGACATGCCGCTTGGTCACGACACGCCCAACGGCTTCGGCCACCGCTATGGTCCGGAGCTGCTCTCCTACTGGGGGGCCGTCATGGGCGACGCGCCCGGTCGTGACTACAGCACGCTCATCGCCGGCATGGAGCGGACCGTCAACCCGCCGAAGTGACCCGCGCTGCGCGCCCGACGAGGTGTTCCGGGGACCACGAACGCCCCCGGAACACTGTGGCGCGGGTCAGCCGACGGTGGTGAGCTCGCGCGCCTCGACCTCGACGGGTGCCGCGATGCTGTGCAGCGCCTGGCCGAGATCGTCGATGATGTACTGCGGGTCCTCGAGGCCGACGGACAGACGGAGCAGGCCGGCGCTCGGACGCGCCTCCGGTGCGACCGGCCGGTGGGTGAGCGCAGCGGGGTGCTGGATCAGGGTGTCGACCCCGCCGAGCGAGACGGCGTGGGTGATGAGGCGGCAGTGCTCCGCGACGGACGCCGCTGCGGCATACCCGCCCTTGAGGGTGAACGCGAGGATGGAGCCCGGCCCGGTCATCTGGCGTCCGACGATGCCGGTGGGGTCGCACTCGGGCAGGCCGGGGTAGGACACGTGGTCGACCTCGGGCTGCGCGCGGAGCCACTGCGCCACGGCGATGGCGTGCTCCTGCTGCGCCCGGACCCGGACGGGCAGCGTCTGCAGACCGCGGTGCAGCTGGTAGGCGGACATCGGGGCCAACAGGCCGCCGGTCAGTGCCCGCACCTGACGAAGCCGGGTCGCCCACTCGTCGCTGGTGGCGACGACGCCCCCGAGCAGGTCGCCGTGGCCGCCGAGGAACTTCGTCGCCGAGTGCACGCTCAGGGTTGCGCCGTGGGTCAAGGGCTGCTGCAGGACCGGAGTCGCGAACGTGTTGTCGACGAGGACGGGCACGTCCCCCGCCTGCGCCACGACGGCTGCGATGTCGAGTAGCTCGAGCGAAGGGTTGCCGGGGCTTTCGACGATGACCATGCCGGTGTCGGGGCGGATCGCGTCGGCGACCTCCTCCGCGCGGGCCCAGGTCACGGTGGTGCCCACCAGGCCGGTGGCGAGCAGATGGTCGGTGCCGCCGTAGAGCGGACGCACGCCGACGACATGGGGTTTGCCGGCCGCCACGGTGGCGACCAGGCAGGCGGTGATGGCCGCCATGCCGGAGGCATAGGCCACCGCGGCGGCGGCCCCCTCGAGGCGCGCCACGGCCCGCTCGAAACGGTCGACGTTGGGGTTCCAGAGGCGCTGGTAGACCAGCGAGTCGCCCGGCGCGGGTCGGCCACCCGTCGCGATGCGTTCGTAGGCCGCCCCGCCGGCTTCCACGGACGGCAGCGGGTAGGTGCTCGACAGGTCCAAGGGCGGGACGTGCACGCCGAGGCCGGTGAGGTCCTCACGTCCTGCGTGCACCGCAGCGGTGTCGGTGTCCATACGACCATGGTCGTGGGAATGGCGGATTCCGCGCAAGAAGTTCGCGGAATCCTCGATATTTGCGACTCTCACCGTGGATCCTGTCATCATGCCGTCCAACGCACACACCCCTCGACCGAATCCGCAAGCCCGTCCCGCGCGGCCACCGATGCCCGCCGCAGTGCCGGCGCGCCCGCTCGACGCGGCCGACCGCGCACTGCTGCGCGAGCTCGCCGTGGAGGGCCGGCTGTCCAACGCCGAGCTGGCGCGCCGGGTCGGGCTGCCGGAGTCGACGTGCGCCGGCCGGGTGAGGGCGCTGCGCGACAGTGGGGTCATCCGCGGCATCCGGGCCGACCTCGACCTCGCGTCCCTCGGCCGCCCCATGGAGGCCATGGTGGCGCTGCGCTTCGCCGGCCACGCCAAGGAGTCGATGGACTCCTTCCGCGACCGGGTCGCCGCGATCCCGGGCGTCATCGCGGCCTACCACGTCGCCGGGGCCGACGACTTCCTCGTGCACATCAGCGGCGCCTCGCCCAACGACCTGCGCGACCTCGTCCTCGACCACCTCACCTCGGTCGAAGGTGTCGCCCACGCGCAGACCAGCCTCATCTTCGAGCGGATCCCCGGTCGCAAGCCCTTCGGCTGACCGGACCGCATCAAAAGCGTCGCTGATCTTCTCTTTCGTGTGACCCCGGTCATATCCTGACTCGATCCGGGCAAACCGACCAGACGGCGTCCTGCGGCGGCGCCGGCGAGGTGGTGAAGCATGACGACGACGGCTCCACGCACACAACCGACCACGACCCGGCCCCGCGTGACGAGAGCGCGCACGCCGGGCCGGCGGCCCTACGGGATCCTCACCACCACCGACCACAAGGTCATCGGCAACCTCTACTTCGTCACCAGCTTCTTCTGGTTCCTCTTTGGCGGCGTCCTCGCGATCCTCATGCGCGCCGAGCTCATGGCGCCCGGCCTGCAGGTCGCGGACAACCCCGAGCAGTACAACCAGTGGTTCACCATGCACGGCACGATCATGCTGCTGCTCTTCGCGACGCCGCTGTTCGCCGGGTTCGCCAACGCCGTCATGCCGATCCAGATCGGCGCCCCCGACGTGTCCTTCCCGCGCCTCAACATGTTCGCCTACTGGCTCTACCTCTTCGGTGGCCTCATCGCCGGCGCCGGCTTCCTCACGCCCAACGGCGCCGCCTCCTTCGGCTGGTTCGCCTACGCACCCCTGTCCGACGCCGCCTACAGCCCGGGCCTCGGCGGCGACCTGTGGGTCTTCGGCCTCGCGCTCGCGGGCTTCGGCACCATCCTCGGGGCGGTCCACTTCATCACGACGATCATCACGCTGCGGGCACCCGGCATGACGATGTTCCGGATGCCGATGTTCACCTGGACCGTCCTCGTGACCTCGATCATGGTGCTGACGGTCTTCCCCGTCCTCGCGGCGGCGCTCTTCGCGCTCGGCGGCGACCGACGTTTCGCCATGCACATCTTCGATGCCGAGAACGGCGGCGCCATGCTCTGGCAGCACCTGTTCTGGTTCTTCGGCCACCCCGAGGTGTACATCATCGCGCTGCCGTTCTTCGGCATCATCAGCGAGGTCATCCCCGTCTTCAGCCGCAAGCCCCTGTTCGGCTACAAGACGATGGTCTTCGCGACGGTCGCCATCGCGGCCCTGTCGACCAGCGTGTGGGCGCACCACATGTACGTCACCGGCCAGGTGCTCCTGCCGTTCTTCGCGATCATGACGATGCTCATCGCGGTCCCCACGGGGCTCAAGTTCTTCAACTGGATCGGCACCATGTGGGGAGGCAAGGTCTCCATGCACACGCCGATGCTGTGGGCGATGGGCTTCCTGGTCACCTTCCTCTTCGGCGGCCTGACCGGGGTGATTCTCGCCAGCCCGGCCCTGGACTTCCACC
>DAIESZ010000021.1 GCA_027346035.1 Propionibacteriaceae bacterium | reverse complement strand
CCTGCCTGCAGCAGGTACCAGCCCGCCACCACCGCGACGAGGCCCACTCCGAAGGGCGTCGGCGTCCACGCAGTCAGCAGGGATTGCGGCTCGAAGGGCGTCACGAGGCCATGGTGTCCGCCGGGACTGGATACTTGCTGGGAGTCGGCCGGGCCCTCCGTGGGGCGGCGCGCGGCTCAGCGCGTGTTGCCGGTGTGACCCAACGAGAAGCGTCCCGGTTGTGGCCAGACAAGGAGGCCGTGTGGTCCCGCATCGGTGTGGAACTCGCGGATCAGGCGCCCGGTTGTGGTGTTGATGACGTAGACGGCCGAGCTGTAGCGCCCGGACAACCACAGCTGCGACCCGTCCGCCGTCACGCCGCCCATGTCCGGGGTGGCATGGCCGGGGATGACCCACTTCGTGATGATGGCGTCGGTCCGGGCGTCGAAGACGGTGATGGTCCCCTCGTCGCGGTTCGTCACGAAGATGCGGGTCGCGTCACGGGACGGGTAGATGCCGTGAGCTCCCTTTCCGGTCGGCACGAAGTGGTCGACGGTGAACGTCGTCGTATTGATGAACCAGACCCCGTTGCGCAGAATGTCGGCGACCCTGAAGAACTTTGCGTCCGGGGTGAGGCGGACGTCCTGGGGCATGGAGTTCGCGCCGGCGGCCAGCTCCGACCGGGGGCCGGCCATGACCCGCGCCATCGCAGAGGACACCTCACCCGGGGTGTGGATCCCGTTGAAGTCGAGGACCTTGAGCACGCGGGTGGCATGGGCATCGAGGACCAGCAGGTGCCCGCTGAACTCACAGCTGACGAGCAGGTGCGTCAGGTCTGCAGTGAAGTCGGCGTGATTGATGCCGGCGCACCGCGGCACGGGCAGTGAGCGCACGAGCCGCATCGTCTTCGGGTCCCTGACGTCGATGGAGCGGAAACGCGAGGCCATCACCAGCGCGTTGCGGCCGTCGGGGGTGAAGTAGAGGTTGTAGGGGTCGCGGACGGCGACCGGCTTGCCGACCCGGCCGGTGCGCGGGTCGATCGGGGTGAGGGCATCGCCCTTGTCCGAGTTGACCCAGAGCGTGGAGAGGTCCCAGGAGGGAACGACATGCTCGGGGGAGGCCGGCACCCGCACGTGCGTGATGATGCGGTTCGTGGCCGGGTCGATGATCTCCAACGTGCCGGCCACCTGGTTGGGCACATAGACCAGGGGCCGTGCGGACCGGGCGGCGCCGGTGAGCTCGCCCGCCCCCGCGTGGGCGTACGGACCGGACCCGTTGGCAGCCGGCTGGGCGGCGGTTCCCGGGGTGGTCGAAGGTGCGGCTGACCCTGCCTGGACTGCTGTGGTGGCCAGACCAGCCGGCGCCTGAGCGGGGTCGGCGCCCTTGTTGCAGGCGCCCAGCAGGAGCGATACGGCGAGGACGCCGATGCTCGCGAGGCGTCGTCCGCGGCGGGACGCGGCGGTGCGTGGTTTCATCGGGGGGAGTCCGCCCTTCAGCCGAGGAGCTGGGTCATGGTCACGGCCCTCAGAGAGCGGCGCTGCAACCCGTCGAGTATCTGCGGCAGAGCCGCCAGCGTGCCGGCGTGACCGAGGTGGAGGCTGACGATCGAGCCGGCCCGGATGCCGGCGAGCGTGCGGTGCACGACGAGCGAGGTGCCGGGATCCTGGTAGTCCGCCGGGTCGACGTCGTAGGAGATGCACCGGGCGTAGCCGGAGGCGGCCGCGGCCGCACGGATGACCGGCGTCGACGACGGGGTCCCCGAGGGCCGGAAGAGGAGCGGTGACGAGCCGGCGATGGCGGCCACCGCGCTCGCGCCCCTCGCCACCTCCGTCCGGGCCGTGGAGGCGTCGAGCCGGGGCATGGTCTGATGCGACCAGGTGTGGTTGCCGAGGTCGTGGCCGCCCGCCACGATGTCTCGACCGAGCTCCGGGTGGGCGGCCAGCCACTGGCCGACGGCGAACACCGTGACGTGGGCGTGCCGAGCGGCAAGTGTCGCGAGGGCCTGTCGGGTGAGGGCGGGGTCGCCAGCGCCGTGGAACGTCAGGGCCACCTGCGGCCGGTGCGCCGGACCCGACCGGATGTCGCCTCCCGGCGTCCGCAGGACGCTGTCGCCCGCCCGGGTGGGCTTCGCGGTGCTTGTCGTGCCGGCGCGGCGCGGCGTGGCCGGGCTCGTTCCTCCGGCCGCGACCGAGCCGACCGAGCGCTCACTGGGGGGGGCGACGGCCCCCTGGTCGGGGGTGCACGCGGCGGCGCCGAGGGCTACGGCCGAGGCGACTCCACCGACGAGGAGGCTGCGGCGGTCGACGTGTCGCGTTCCCTCTTCCACAGGCGCCACCTTGCCGTGTTTGCCTGACAGTTGGCTGGGAGTCGGCCGGATGGCGACTGGCACCGCTAACTTGGCCGTTGTGACTGCTACGACGGATCTGCGGTTCCGGCCGCTGACGCGCTCCGACCTGCCGCTCGTCGTGCGCTGGCAGCACTCGGAGGCCGCGCGGCCGTGGTTCGGCGGCGGGCTGAGCCTCGAGCAGGCGATCGAAAGGTACGGCCCACGGATCGATGGGGTGGACCCGGTGCGGATGTACGTGGCTCTCCTCGGCGGACGTCCGGTCGGCTATGCCCAGGAGTATGCCGCGCCGCCGCCTCCGGTGCCCGTCGGAGCGGCCCTGCCCGGCGAGACGGTCGGGATCGACTACCTCCTCGGGGAGGACGAGCTGGTGGACCACGGGGTGGGCACGGCGCTGATCGGGGCCTTCATCGATCGGGTGGTGCGCCGCGACCACCCCTCTGCGACCCACGTCGTCGCCCGCCCCGACCATCGGAACCGTCGCTCCATCCGGGCCCTGGAGAAGAACGGCTTCGTTGCCGGCCTGTGGGTCGACAGCGTCGCTCGGCCGGGGGAGCCGCCGGTCACCGAGATCGTCTGCACGCTCGACCTGCACGCTGGCTACGCTGACCGCGTGAGCGAGACCTCTGGAAGCGGGACGACAAGGACGAGCCAGACCGCCGAGATCGCGGTGTCCGTCATCGGTGCGGCCGGCCGCATGGGGCAGGAGGTGTGTCGAGCTGTCGAGGCTTCCGACGGCCTACGGCTCGTCGGCCGCTATGGTCACGGCGACGACCTGGGCGACCTTGGGGGCGCGGACGTCGCGGTGGAGTTCTCCGTGCCGGACGCCTCGCCGGACAACGTCTCCCACTGCCTCGAGCGCGGGGTGCACGTGGTGGTGGGGACGACGGGCTGGGACGACGCGAGGCTCACCACCCTCCGGCGCCAGCTCGACGCGGCACCTCCCTCCCGCAGTGGCGCCCCGGTGGGGGTCCTCATCGCGCCGAACTTCGCGATCGGCGCCATCCTCATGATGTCCTTCGCCGCGAAGGCCGCCCGGTTCTACGAGTCCGTGGAGGTCATCGAGCTGCACCATCCCGCCAAGGTCGACGCGCCCTCCGGCACCGCCGCCCGCACGGCACGACTCATCGGTGAGGCCAGGAGGGCGGCCGGCCTCGGTGCCGTCCCGGACGCGACCACGCACGACCCGGACGGTGCCCGCGGGGCGCGAGTCGACGGCATACCTGTGCACTCGGTGCGCCTGCGGGGCCTCGTCGCCCACCAGGAGGTGCTCCTCGGCGGTGTGGGCGAGATGCTGACGATCCGGCACGACTCCTTTGACCGGTCGTCCTTCATGCCCGGCGTGATCGAGGGTGTGCGCCGCATCGCCGACCACCCGGGACTCACCGTCGGGCTCGAGCACTACCTCGGGCTCGACTGAGCCCGGCCAGCCAGGGTGGCCGGACCCTGCCCGCGGGGATCAGTCGTCGACCAGGATGACGTGGAGGGTTCGTGGACCGTGCACACCCTCCACCCGGTCGAGCTCGATGTCGCTGGTGGCGCTGGGTCCGCTCACCCACGTCAGCGCGCGACCGGCGTCGATACTGGACCGGAGGCGCGAGACGGCCTCCGGCACATCGGGAACGACCTGATCGGCCCGGACGACGCAGATGTGAAGGTCCGGCACGAGGGTGAGGGCCCGGGGCCCCTGACCGGCCGAGTGGTCGAGCACGATGGTGCCCGTCGTCGCGATGCCGACGGTGGCCGTGGAGACGACGGCATCGATGCCGTCGAGGACCTGGGACTCGGTGGCCTGCGCCTGGGGGACCAGGGCCTTCCCACTGTCGACCTCGGCCAGCCAGTCCTGCTCGAAGCCCTCCGGCACGACGGCCGAGCGAGCCCCGTGCTGCTCGAGAGCCGCGGCGATCGCGGCGGGCAGGCCGCGGGCCGGGAACCGCTCCACCACCGCGCGGTAGTCGGCCACTCGCTCGGCGAACAGGTCGAGGACAGCCGACCGCTCGTCCGGCACGGGTATGCCGCGCGTGGTCCGCGGGGGACCGTCGGTCCGGAGGTGGTGAGTCCCCGGGCTGGTGAGCGCCGAGCGAACCCGAGCCAGGACCTCGTCGCGGGCGTTCATCGCTGGCCTCCCTGCGTGCGCTCCCACCATTGGCGGAAGGTCTCCTTCGGCGGCGCCGGGGCGTTGCGGGCGTCACTCCAGGCGGTGAGGGGCCAGGGCAGCCGTCCGAGGGTCGTGCGTGAGCCGAGCAGCCGACCGGCCAGGGTGGAGGCATTCTGCGCCTTCTGGAAGTGGCCGGCGGTGCCGAGCGCCCACGCGCCCGCCTTCATCGCCAGGGCCTCCGCGGTCGGGGTGCCCCGGTGGTCGTCGACGACCTTGGTGCGCAGGTGCACGAGCAGGTCGGGGATCTCGATCCGGACCGGGCAGGCGTCGAAGCAGGCTCCGCAGAGCGACGAGGCGTACGGCAGCGACTGCTCGAGCTTGCCCTGCCGGCCTCGCAGCTGGGGGCCGAGGACCGCCCCGATGGGCCCGGGGTAGACCGAGCCGTAGGCGACGCCGCCGACTCGCTCGTAGACGGGACACACGTTGAGGCAGGCCGAGCACCTGATGCAGCGCAGGGCCTGTCGGCCGACGACGTCGGCGAGGACGTTGGTCCGGCCGTTGTCGAGCAGGACGACGTGCACGTCCTGCGGGCCGTCGCCGTCCGTGCTGCCGGTCCACATGGAGGTGTAGGGGTTCATCCGCTCGCCCGTGCTCGACCGCGGCAGGAGCTGGAGGAAGGTGCCGAGGTCGTCCCAGGTGGGCAGGAGCTTCTCGATGCCGACGACCGAGATCAGCGTCTCGGGCAGGGTGAGGCACATTCGGCCGTTGCCCTCCGACTCCACGACGACGAGCGTGCCGGTCTCCGCGATGGCGAAGTTGGCGCCGGAGATGGCCACCTTGGCCCGGAGGAACTTCTCGCGCAGGTGGATCCGCGCGGCCTCCGCGAGCCGGCGGGGCTCGTCGGTGAGGTCGGCCGGCGCGGGCGTGCCGACGCGGCCCATCTCCCGCCGGAAGATCTCTCGCACCTCCGAGCGGTTGCGGTGGATGGCGGGCACCAGGATGTGGCTCGGCAGGTCGTCGCCGAGCTGCACGATGAGCTCGGCCAGGTCGGTCTCCCACGCGCGTATGCCGGCCGCCTCGAGCGCCTGGTTGAGCTCGATCTCGACGGTCGCCATGGACTTGAC
>DAIESZ010000018.1 GCA_027346035.1 Propionibacteriaceae bacterium | reverse complement strand
GCGTGTCGCGCATCCTCACCTTCCTCATCATCACGGTGTCGAGCGACGTCGGCGGGTATGCCGCGGGCGTCCTGCTCGGGCGGCACCCGCTCGCGCCCACGATCAGTCCCAAGAAGTCCTGGGAGGGCTTCGGCGGCTCCGTCCTGCTCTGCGTCGTCGCCGGCGCCCTCACGGTGCAGCTGCTCCTCGGTGAGGCGTGGTGGAAGGGCCTGCTCCTGGGCGTCGCCGTGGCGGTCGCCGCGACGATCGGTGACCTCATGGAGTCCCTCATCAAGCGCGACCTCGGCATCAAGGACATGTCCGACCTCCTGCCCGGCCATGGCGGCATCATGGACCGGCTCGACTCGCTCATCGTCGTGGCTCCGATGGTGTGGGCGGTTCTCATGCTGATCGCGCCGACGCCCGCGTGACCGCCACCTGACATGGCGGCGGCCCCGCCCGGGGCATCTGTGACAATGGAGGGGCGATGACCGACCTGCCCAGCCCGAGCACCGAGGGTCCACTCACGACGTCCGCTCCGAGCGAGGCGTCGGACTTGTGCACCCCGGTGGGACTTCCCCAGCCCGAGGCCACCCGCCCCGCCCCCGGGCAGCTGACCTTCCAGGCGCCGCGCCGCGGCAAGCCGCCACGGCACCTGGCCGACCTCGCTCCCGCGGAGCGCAAGGCGGCGGTCGAGGCCCTCGGCCACCGGGGCTTCCGCGCCAAGCAGCTGTCCACGCACTACTTCGAGCGGCCCGTGGACGACCCCGACGAGATGACCGACCTGCCCAAGGCCATCCGGTCCGAGCTCGTCACCGACCTCCTGCCGGTGCTGCTCACCCCGGTGGTCCGACGCCAGGCCGATGACGGCCGGACGATGAAGTACGCCTGGCGCCTGCACGACGGCGCCATCGTCGAGTCGGTGCTCATGCGCTACCCCGACCGCGTCACGATCTGCATCTCGAGCCAGGCCGGCTGCGGGATGAACTGCCCCTTCTGCGCGACCGGGCAGGCCGGCCTGACGCGCAACCTGTCGACCGCCGAGATCGTCGAGCAGGTCGCCTGGGCCGGCCGGGCGCTGCGCCGGGGTGAGCTCGCCGGCGGCGATGCCCACGACCACGAGGCCCCGCTGCGGGTCAGCAACGTCGTCTTCATGGGGATGGGGGAGGCCCTGGCCAACTACAAGGCGGCCATCGGGGCGATCCGGCGTCTGACGGACGCCACCCCCGACGGGCTGGGCCTGTCGGCCCGAGGCATCACGATGTCGACGGTCGGCCTCGTGCCCGCTATCGACAGGCTCGCGGCCGAGGCCATCCCAGTGACGCTCGCCCTGTCCCTCCACGCCCCTGACGACGAGCTGCGCGACGAGCTCGTTCCGATCAACACCCGATGGTCCGTGGACGAGGCCCTTGACGCCGCGCACCGGTACTTCCGCGCAACCGGTCGACGGGTCTCGATCGAGTACGCCCTGATTCGCGACATCAACGACCAGGGCTGGCGCGCCGACCTGCTGGCGCGGAAGCTCAACGCTCGCGGGCGCGGCTGGGTCCACGTCAACCCGATCCCGCTCAACCCCACACCGGGCTCGAAGTGGACCGCCTCGCGCCACGGGGTTGAGCAGAACTTCGTGGAGCGACTGCGCGCAGGCGGCATCCCGACGACGGTCCGAGACACGCGCGGGCAGGACATCGACGGCGCGTGCGGGCAGCTCGCGGCGTCCACCGCCTGAGACGAGACTGTCGCCGAGGTCACGGACCGCGCCCCACGGGTGGTGCAGGGCCCCATCGCGCGGCAGAGTGTGGGCATGAGCACCGGCGCCTACTTCGACAGCTACCAGGCGAGCCTCGCCGACCCCTCCGGCTTCTGGAAGGAGGCTGCTCAGGACATCGACTGGGTCACCCCTCCCACGCAGATCCTCGACGACGCCAACCCACCGTTCTACCGGTGGTTCCCGGACGGTGAGCTCAACGTCTGCTTCAACGCGGTGGACCGCCATGTCCACGCCGGGCGCGGCGACCAGGCCGCGATCCACTACGACTCGCCGGTGACCGGGACGAAGCTCACGATCACCTACGCCGAGCTCCTCGAGCAGGTGAAGGCGGTCGCGGGCGGCCTGCGGGGCCTCGGCGTCGAGAAGGGCGACCGGGTTGTCATCTACATGCCGATGGTTCCGGAGGCGGTCGTCGCCATGCTCGCGTGTGCGCGGATCGGGGCGGTGCACTCCGTGGTCTTCGGCGGCTTCGCCCCGCAGGAGCTCGCGGCGCGGATCGAGGACGCGGCCCCCAAGGTCATCCTGTCCGCGTCGTGCGGCGTCGAGCCCAGCCGCGTGGTGAAGTACAAGCCGTTCCTCGACGAGGCGATTCACCGTTCGGAGCACAAGCCGGACCGGTGCGTCATCCTCCAGCGCGAGCAGGAGCGGGCCGAGCTGGGGGAGCGTGACCTGGATTGGACCGACTTCATCAGCGGTGAGGCGGCGAGGGCCGGGGCCGACCCCGTGACCGTGAAGGGCACCGACCCGCTCTACATCCTCTACACGTCGGGCACGACCGGGAAGCCCAAGGGCATCTACCGCGACAGTGCGGGGTATGCCGTGGCGCTGCGGTGGTCGATGGGCAACCTCTACGACGTCCAGCCGGGCGAGACGATGTTCACGGCGAGTGACGTCGGGTGGGTCGTCGGGCACTCGTACATCGTCTACGGCCCTCTCCTCGCCGGTGCGACGACGATCCTCTACGAAGGCAAGCCGATCGGCACGCCCGACGCGGGTGCCTTCTGGCGCGTCATCTCGGAGTACGACGTCGTCTCGTGCTTCACGGCGCCGACGGCCTTCCGGGCCATCAAGAAGGAGGACTCCCAGGCCGAGCACCTGGCCCGCTACGACCTCTCCGGCTTCCGCACCCTCTACCTCGCCGGCGAGCGCCTCGACCCTGACACGTACGAGTGGGCGTCGTCCAAGCTCGGCGTTCCCGTGATCGACAACTGGTGGCAGACCGAGACGGGGTGGCCGATCGCCTGCAACCCCAAGGGCATCGAGATGCTCCCGATCAAGCCGGGGTCTCCGACCGTCGCCGTGCCGGGCTATGACGTCCAGGTGCTCGACGGCGAGGGTTCGCAGGTCGCCGCCGGTGTCGAGGGAGCCATCTGCATCAAGCTGCCCATGCCGCCCGGCACCCTCCCGACGCTGTGGCAGGACGACGAGCGCTACGTCGCCTCCTACCTGTCTGCCTACCCTGGCTACTACCTGACCGGGGACGGTGGCTATATCGACGAGGACGGCTACATCTTCGTCATGGGCCGCACCGACGACGTGCTGAACGTGGCGGGCCACCGCCTCTCCACGGGCTCGATCGAGGCGGCACTCGCGGGCCACGAGGCCGTCGCGGAGTGCGCCGTCATCGGCGTCAAGGACGAGCTCAAGGGTCAGGTGCCGCGTGCCCTGGTCGTGCTCAAGTCGGGCATCGACGGGGAGGCCCAGGGTGAGCGGATCCGCACGGAGCTCGTCGCCCGCGTCCGTTCCGAGGTGGGCGCGGTGGCCGCGCTGCACCAGGTCGACATCGTCAAGGGTCTGCCCAAGACCCGCTCGGGCAAGATCCTGCGAAAGACGATGCGTGAGATCGCCGACGGCGGGTCGCCGGCGGTCCCGGCGACGATCGAGGACGTGAGCGTGCTGGAGGCACTGGGTCCGGTGCTGCGCGGCGTATAGGCGCCGCCGCCGGTCCCTCCCGTCGAGTGTGCAGTTCCCGCCCTGCCGCTCTCCGTCGAGTGTGCTCAGTGTGAGTCTTGTTCGGCCACCTGTATGGGTGGAGGCTCGGTTCTGACCGTCTGGTGACTCATCGAGTGTGTGCCGCCCGTGCGGGTTGGCTTGCTTCTGAAGTGTCCAGGGCGGTCAGCGACCGGGTCGGCCGGCGTGACTTGATAGGAGCGTGGATGCGCGTCCTCTACTGAGGTGTGTCCGCCGGCCAACCCTTGTCGATCTCCATCCGTTGCAGAAGGAAGGACATTGACCATGGTGGTCTTTGGGGTTGATCCGCACAAGAAGACGCACACCGTCGTGGCCGTCGACGAGCACGGCACGCCGCTGGGGCAGCTGACGGTCAAGGCCCGTGATGCGGGGCATCGGGCGCTGCTGCGCTGGGCGCGTGGGTTCGGCGGGCCGCGGCGGTGGGCGGTGGAGGACTGCCGGCATGTCGCGGGCCGGCTGCTGCGGGATCTGGCCGGGGCCGGGGAGGCGGTGGTACGGGTTCCGCCGCGGCTGACCGGGGCGCTGCGGGCCTCAGCGCGCACGCGGGGCAAGTCGGACCCGATCGACGCGCTGGCGGTGGCCCGGGCGTGTCTGCGCGAGCCGGGCCTGCCCACCGGTGGGCTGGACCCGCAGGCGCTGGAGCTGCGGTTGCTGGTCGACCGGCGCGAGCAGCTCGTGGCGTGGCGCACCGCGGAGATCAACCGGCTGCGCTGGCATCTGGTCGAGCTCGACCCCGACCTGGAGGCGGCCGCGGTCTTGACCTCGGCTCGCGGGATCGAGCGGATCCGCGTGGCCGTGGCCGCGATGCCGGCCTCGACGCGCCAGAGGATCGCGCTGGGACAGCTGGCCACGATCGCCTCGGCCACCTTGGAGATACGCGCGCTCGAACGCGAGATCACCGCGATGGTGACCCCGATCGCGCCGGCCCTGCTGGCCATCGTCGGCGTCGGGCCGCTGACCGCGGCCAAGCTGGTCGGCGAGGTCGGCGGGATCGAGCGGTTCACCCGTTCCGCACAGCTGGCGGCGCACGCAGGGATCGCCTGCATCCCGGTGTGGACCGGCAACCGGGAACGCCACCGACTCAACCGCGGCGGCAACCGGCAGATCAACGCCGCCGTGCACCGTGTCGCGTTGACCCAGGCGCGCATGCATCCCCCGGCCCAAGCTCTGCTCAAGCGACGCAAGCAGGCCCACGACACCCGCAAGGGCGCCATGCGCGTGCTCAAACGCCACTTGATCGACGTCATCTTCACGGCCATGAACCAAGACCACGCCAACCACCACGCCCTGCCCGTCACCCCCGCCCTGCCGACCGGGACCGCAGCCTGACCCCGCAGCTTGACATAGGAGCTTCAGAATCCGCCCGCCCCAGCCCGGCGGCATACGGCGGGTTCGGCCGGAAAGTGCACACTCGACGGACCCCCTGCGGCCCCCTCCCCGTCGAGTGTGCAGAATCCGCCCCGCTCAG
>DAIESZ010000014.1 GCA_027346035.1 Propionibacteriaceae bacterium | reverse complement strand
ACGCCAGCCCGTCACCCGCCAGGAACTCGCCGTTGAGACCGGCCTGAGCACGGCGACCGTCGCCAACATCGTCACCGAGTTGCTCAGGGCCGAGGTGATCAAGGTCGACAGCGTGGGCAGCTCGACCGGGAGGCCGTTCACCAGGCTCGCGATCGCGAACGATAGGGCGTGCCTGGTCGGCGTCGACGCGGCCGAGACCTACATCGCGGCCCACGCGTACAACCTGTCCCTCGAGCCCATCGGCCAGGCGTCGATCGCCCTCGACGAGCGGCGGAACGAGCCCGCCTACGTCCTGCGGAGCATCGAGCAGGTGGTCACGGAGGCCCTGGCGGGAGCCGGCCCCGACGCGTCCGCTCGGGCGCAGGTAGGCATCAGCTTCCCCGGCCAGGTGCAGGCGGATACCGGGGTGTCGATCTTCGCGCCCAACTGGTCGTGGCATCAGGTCAATGTGCGCGAGCTGCTCCGGAGCCAGACCAGCCTGCAGGGCCCCGTGCACATCGACAATCCGCTCAAGGCGATCGCGATGGCGGAGCTGTGGCTCAACCCTCTCGCCGCGGATCAGCTGGTCACGCTGAACCTGGGGACGGGGGTCGGCGGAGCCATCGTGCGGGCCGGCAAGATCGTGACCGGTGCGTCGAACAACGCGGGCGAGTGGGGACACACCACACTGGTGATGGGCGGACGCCCGTGCCGATGCGGGCGGCGCGGCTGCGCGGAGGCGTATGTGGGAGCACCGGGCATCCGGCAAACGCTCGTCGACATCGCACCCCACCACCCCTCCGCCGGGCAGGGGCAGACCGAGTTCATCCACTCGATGATCGACGGCCTCCGCGCGAACGAGCAGTCGTTCGTGGACGTGGCCGACCAGGTGGGTCGGCAGTTGGCGGCACTCATCGGCAACATCATCAACGCCGCCAACCCCGAGGCCGTCCTGCTCACCGGTTGGGTCTTCAACCAGCTCGAACCATGGCTGCTGCCGATCGTCCGGAGCCACCTCGCCGAGGAGGCCCTCGAGAGTTCGCTGGCCGGCGTGACGGTCGGGCGGTTGGACGTGGAGGGCAACCCGGTCAGTCTCGGCATGGCGATCTTCGCGCTGGAGGACTTCCTCTCACGCATCGGCGTCCCCAGCCGGGTGCTCCCTCAGGAGCCGGATCGGGTCCCGCCTGCACGGTCGTCACGCAGCGCGACGACCGTGCAGACGACGAACTGAGTCCCAACCCTCAGGAGAGCGACCAGGCCTGGTTGGACTGGCCGTTGCAGTACCAGACGTCGAGCGGCGTCCCGTTGCCCGTACCCGCGCCGGCGGCGTCGAGGCACAGGGCGGGGTCGGCCCGGCTGGTGATCGTTCCGTTGGCATTGACATCCCACTGCTGCACGCTCGCCCCGGTGCATTCGGCGATCTGGACGCTCTGACCCGCGGCAACCGTGGACCCGTCCGTACCGGCCTGCATGCAGCGGTTGGTGTAGACGGTGAGCTCATTGCTCGACGTCAGGTTCCACGACTGGTTGCCGCCGCCGTTGCAGTCCCACAGGTCGAGGGTGGTGCCCGGCGTCGTGCTGAAGCCGGGGACGTCCACGCACCGGCCGGACGCGGCCCCGACAATCTGCTGGCCGGGAGGGGCGGCGGGCAGGTCGTTGGTCGGCTCGGTCGTGCCGAACCCGTACCCCCACCGCAGCTGCGCGGCTCCCGAAGCGCTGTTGTCGACGAGCGTCCCGTCGGGAAGGAGGGACTCCATCGAGTACGAGTCGCCGAACCTCAGCCCGGGCCAGTAGACCAGGCCCATCCGGTGCTGACGGGCGAACTCGGTGACGGCGGCGAAGTAGGCCGTGTAGACGTTCCCGTTGTGCGCGCCGTAGTTGAGCCCGATCGTCATGGGGGCGCCGGCCTCGTCGATGATCGTGCGGTCGGCGTACGAGCCCACGCGCGGGGCGAGGTTCGCGGTCCACTCGTCCTTCTGCGTGGACGAGCCCCAGAAGCCGTAGAAGTGCAGTGAGAGCAACGTCCCCCTCAGCTGAGGTGCGGCCCCGACGCCGGTCACGTCGTCGTTGTAGCCGGTGCCGCTGACGACGATGCGGTCCCGCGGCACGCTCGGATGATCCTGAATCCAGGAACTGACCACACCCACCCACTGGTCGAGGGTGTAGCCGTGCGGTTCGTTCATCGGCTCGAAGTACACGTTCTGATTGCGGGCGTAGTCGTCGACGACCGTGTTCCACATCGCATTCCACGCCGGGACGCTGTCGATGCGGCCGTCCTTGCTGGTGTTCGACTCCCAATAGCTGAGGATCACCTTGAATCCGGACGCCGTGGCGGCGTCGATCGCGCCCCGGTACGACGTCCACCAGGCGGTTCCGACGCTCGCGGGGTTGATGGGCAGCCGCACCGTGTTGGCGCCGAGGTTGTGGGCGAACCCGTTCATGAGGTTCGTCGTGAACGCGTACACCTGCTGGTAGCTGTCGCTCGTGCTGAGGCCACTCGGCACGACGGCGTCGCTCGCGTAGTTGTCCCGCGGGTCGGCCCAGTTGACCCCGCGGAACTCGGAGGTCGCCGCCTTCGAGGGAAGGGTGGGGGTGTCGGCGGACGCCGGGGCCGCGACGCCGAACGTGACCGCGGCCAGGGCGGACGCGGCGAGCGCGACAACCCTCCGCATCCTCTTGGCCGGGAATGGTGACGTTAACATATCGAGAAACATGAGATCCTCATCGATCCTCTCGGGGGTTGTGGGGGTCAGGTGACCCGGGGGCAGCCACACTGCTGACGCCAGGGATGCTGCCAGCCACGTCACGATGGGTCAAGAGTCACCGCAGGTTCTCGTCGCCTCAGTCCGGTGCCCGGCCCCAGGGGCGATGCTCCTGATCGGCCCGGTACTGCCCCTGACAACGAGTCGGGTCGGCAGGAGCAGGCCCCGCACCGGGTCGGGTTCCCCGTCCACCTCGCGGATCAACAGCTCGACAGCCCTCGCTCCCACCGCCTCGAAGTCCTGTCTCACCGTCGTGAGTGGCGGCCAGAACGAGTCGGCCCCGTCCATGTCGTCGAAGCCCACCACGCTGACATCGCCGGGCACGGTCCGGCCGGCCTCATGGAGCGCGCGGAGCAGGCCCAGGGCCATCTGGTCGTTGGCGGCGAACACGGCCGTGACATCGGGACGCGAAGCGATCCGGCGCCCCTGCTCGTAGCCCGAGGTCGTCGACCAGTCACCTCTCAGGACCTCGGGCACGGACGCCCCCGCGGCTTGCAGCGTTTCCCGCCATGCCCCTTCCCGCCGGGCCGCCGCGTACGAGCTCACGGGTCCGGCGATGTGCCACACCGTCGCGTGCCCGAGCCCCAGGAGGTGCTCGGTCGCCTGCCGCGCCCCACCGGCCTGGTCGGCGTCCACCTGGGGGTAGTCGGCACGCTCCGTGGAGTCGATGACCACGGCGGACAGGCCCGGCGGCAGCTCGAGCGTCGACCGATCGAGGATGTGGGTCTCGACGAGCGCGATGATGCCGTCGACCGCCTGCTCCGAGAGCCGACCCAGGGCGCTGTTGACGTCCGCCTGCTTGGGCCGACCGACGGGCATCACCGTGAGCGCATAGCCCGCGCCCGAAGCCGCCACCGCGATCGCCTCGAGCGTGCGCATGGTGCCGTAGGAGGACAGCCCGAAGGTCACCACCCCGAGAGTTCGGAACCGCCCCGATCGCAACGCCCGCGCGGCCCCGTTGGGCCGGTAACCGAGGGTCCGCATGGACGAGAGGACCCGCTCTCGGGTGTCGGCACCGACATTCGTCAACCCGTTGGCCACCCTCGAGACCGTCTGCATCGAGACGCCGGCATGCGCGGCCACGTCGCCCAACGAGGGCTTCCGCCTATCCCCCGGTGTCCCCCGACCCCGCCCCTCGATCATGGACGAATGATGCCACCCGGCTTCCCTGAGTCTCGCCTCAGCGACGGGAATCGTGCGAAGGCCGGCTCCCCCACCGCCTCGCCCAGCCGCCCGAGGTATCGCGTCATCGAAGAGTTCCGGGAGGCAATTGCGGCCCGTCGCGTGCCCGGCCCGGAACGTGGTGGTGGTCCGCTCGTGCGTTGGACACCGTAGGAGAGGAAACCGTTCCGGCCGTGGCGCATCGTGGACAGGGGCTGACGGGGGGCCGTCTAGCATGGCCCGCGTGTCCACCCCAGCCGCCGCCCTCGACGTGCTGCGTCTCACCTTCGGCTACGACGCGTTCCGGGGGGCCCAGGAGCAGGTGATCCGGCACGTCGTCGAGGGTGGCGACGCCCTGGTGCTCATGCCGACCGGCGGCGGAAAGTCGCTCTGCTATCAGATCCCGGCCATGCTGCGCCCCGGCGTCGGCGTGGTGATCTCGCCCCTCATCGCGCTCATGCACGACCAGGTGACCGCGCTCGACAAGCTAGGGGTGCGCGCCGGGTTCCTGAACTCGAGCATCTCCCCGGAGGAGCGGCTCATCACCGAGCGAGCAGCGTTGGCCGGGGAACTCGACCTGCTCTACCTCGCACCCGAGCGCCTCGGGATGGAACGGACGCAGGAGTTCCTCGACCGGCTCGAGGTGTCGGTGTTCGCGATCGACGAGGCGCACTGCGTGTCCCAGTGGGGTCACGACTTCCGGCCCGACTACCTGAGGCTGTCGATCCTGCACGATCGCTGGCCGGCGGTTCCCCGGATCGCGCTCA
>DAIESZ010000373.1 GCA_027346035.1 Propionibacteriaceae bacterium | reverse complement strand
CTGCTGCAGCAGGTCAAGATGGGCTACGGCCTGGACCTGAGCAAGGACAAGATCGCCATGCAGCGCCTGCGGGAGTCCGCCGAGCAGGCGAAGAAGGAGCTGTCCAGCTCGACCAGCACGAACCTGTCGCTGCAGTACCTGTCGATGACCGAGAACGGTCCGATCCACATCGACGAGCAGCTGACCCGCGCCCAGTTCGAGCAGATGACCGCTGACCTGCTTGAGCGCACCAAGGCGCCGTTCCAGCAGGTCATCAAGGACGCCGGCATCGCGCTGTCCGAGATCGACCACGTGGTGCTCGTCGGTGGCTCGACCCGGATGCCGGCGGTGACCCAGGTGGTCAAGGAGCTCACCGGTGGCCGCGAGCCGAACAAGGGCGTGAACCCCGACGAGGTCGTGGCGGTCGGCGCCAGCCTGCAGGCCGGCGTCCTGAAGGGCGAGCGCAAGGACGTCCTGCTCATCGACGTCACTCCGCTCTCGCTGGGCATCGAGACCCAGGGCGGGCTGATGACCAAGCTCATCGAACGCAACACGGCCATCCCGACCAAGCGCAGCGAGGTGTTCACCACCGCCGCCGACAACCAGCCCAGCGTCACCATCCAGGTGTTCCAGGGCGAGCGCGAGATGACCCGCGACAACAAGCCGCTGGGCACGTTCGACCTGACCGGTATCGCCCCGGCGCCGCGCGGGGTGCCGCAGATCGAGGTCACCTTCGACATCGACGCGAACGGCATCGTGCACGTGTCCGCGAAGGACCGCGGCACCGGCAAGGAGCAGTCCATGACGATCTCGGGTGGCAGCGCGCTGCCCAAGGACGAGATCGAGCGGATGGTCAAGGACGCCGAGCAGCACGCCGCCGAGGACCGTCAGCGCCGCGAGGAGGCCGAGGTCCGCAACCAGGCCGAGCAACTCGTGTACTCGACCGAGAAGTTCCTGAAAGACAACGAGGACAAGGTGCCGGCCGACAGCCGCACCGAGGTCGACGCGGCCGTCGCCGACCTGAAGGCGGCGCTGTCCGCCAACGCCTCGACCGACGAGCTCAAGACCAAGACCGAAACCCTCTCGAACGCCAGCCAGAAGGTCGGTCAGGCCATGTACGAGACGACGCAGGCTCAGGGGTCGGCCGCTGCGGACGGCGCGGGCGAAGGCGCAGCAGGTGACGACGTCGTCGACGCGGAGGTTGTGGACGCCGAGGTCGTTGACGAGAACGCGAGCAAGGGCACGTCATGAGCGAGGCAGGCACGAAGCAGCAGGGCGCGGACGGCGGCGGCGAGCCGACCGTCATCCGCGACCGGCGCCGGATCGACCCGCAGACCGGCCAGGTGCGTGAGCCCGCGGCCGGTGAGCCGCAGCCGAACGCGCCGGCCGGCGAGGCGACGTCCGATGCTGGCCACGGCCAGGAGGCCCCGCCCGAGACCGACCTGGCGGCCGAGCGGCTCGCCGACCTGCAACGGCTGCAGGCCGAGTACGTGAACTACCGCAAGCGGGTCGAACGTGACCGCGACGTCGCCCGCGAGGCGGGCGCCGCCAAGGTGATCGAGGCACTGCTGCCGGTCCTGGACGACGTGCACCTGGCCCGACAGCACGGCGACCTCGAGGCGGGTGGGCCGTTCGCGGCGATCGTCGACAAGCTGGAGGCGGTGCTGACCCGCCAGGGCCTGACCCGCTTCGGTGAGGTGGGGGAGCCGTTCGACCCCACGGTCCACGAGGCGCTGATGCACACGCAGGCCGAGCTGGCGCAGGGCACCGAGGTCACCACCGTGGTGCAGGTGCTGCAGCCCGGCTACCGCAGCGGCGACCGGGTGCTGCGGGCGGCCCGCGTGGCCGTCGCCGACCCGCAGCCCTCGCCAGCAGAACAGCAGTAGTTCGACAAAGTAGTTCGACAAGTCGAGAGGAGGCACCGATGGCCGGGCAGGACTGGTTCGAGAAGGACTTCTACGCGACCCTCGGTGTCGCCAAGGACGCGGACGCCGCCACCATCAAGAAGGCGTACCGCAAGCTCGCGCGCACGCACCACCCGGACGCCAACGCCGGCAAGGACGCGCGGTTCAAGGAGATCGGCGAGGCGTACTCGGTGCTCTCCGACCCCGAGCAGCGCAAGCAGTACGACACGATCCGCACGATGTCCGCCGGTGGCGCCCGGTTCGCTCCGGGCGCCGGCAGCGCCGGTGGCGCCGGGTTCGAGGACCTGCTCGGCAACCTCTTCGGTGGTGCCGGCGGCCCCCGCAGCGGGCAGCGCGTGCGGTACTCGACCGGTGGCGGCCCAGGCGGTCCCGGTGGCCCCGACCTGGAGGACCTGCTGGGCGGCATGTTCGGCGGTGGCCAGGGTTTCCCCGGGTACGGCGCGCCCGCCGGACCGCGGCGGGGGGCCGACGTCAACGCCACGACCCGGATCGGGTTCCGCGAAGCGGTGCAGGGTGCCACGGTGACCTTGCGTTCGCCCGATGGGGGCTCGGTCACCGCCCGCATCCCCGCCGGTGTGCGTGACGGTCAACGGATTCGGTTGCGCGCCAAGGGATCTCCAGGTGAGTCCGGTCCGGGCGACCTGTTCATCACCGTGACCGTCGAGCCGCACCCCGTGTTCAGCCGTACGGGTGACGACCTGGTCCTGACCTTGCCGGTCACCTTCGACGAGGCCGCGCTCGGGGCCGAGGTCGAGGTGCCGACATTCGACGGGACGGTCCGGGTGAAGGTCCCCGCGGGGACGCCGTCCGGGCGCACCCTGCGGGTCAAGGGCCGGGGCATCAAGACGGCCTCGGCCACCGGCGACCTGCGCGTGAACGTGCAGGTGGTCGTGCCCCAGCGGCTGGACGACGACGCCCGGGCCGCCGTCGAGGCCTACGCCAAGGCGACGGCAGGCGAAGATCCGCGCGGGGACCTGATGGCGCGCGCCCGCGGCTGACGGGCACAGGAGGCAGCGATGAACGGCACCCGGACCTCGGGCTGGCAGGACGATGCCACTTTCGTCATCTCGGTGGCCGCCTCCCTGGCCGGCATGCACCCGCAGACCTTGCGTCAGTACGACCGGCTCGGGCTCGTCAGCCCGCACCGGGCCCCTGGCCGCGGACGGCGCTACTCGGCCCGCGACGTCGAGCTGCTGCGCGAGGTGCAGCGGCTCTCGCAGGAAGAGGGCGTCAGCCTGGCCGGGATCAAGCGCATCCTCCAGCTTGAGAACCAGGTCGACGCCCTGCGCTCGCGGGTCGCCGAGCTGAGCGCCGAGGTCGAGCGGACCCGAGCCGCCGCCCAGCTGTCCCGTCGGGTGTTCGCCGCGGGCCCCTCAGGCGAGGTGGTCAGCGTGCTGCCCGGACGTCGTCCGGCCCGCTCCGCGATTTCCGACACGGCCCTGGTCGTTTGGCGTCCCACGGTCTGAGCCGGCGCCCTCGTGGCTGGGCTCGACGTCACCAGATCTCGATCGAGCGGCGGAAGATCCCGGCGAGCGCGTCGGCGTCCACCGGTCGTGGACTCGTGGCCAGCAGGCGTTGCTGCTTCAGCGATCCCTCGACCAGGGAGTCGACGTCGCCCTCGTCGAAACCGACCGCGCCGATCCCGTTCGGGATGCCGACGTCGCGCATCAGCGCCGCGAGCAGGTTGGGCAGGTGGTCGGCCGGGTTCGAGGGCACCGGAACGTACGGGGCGAGCAGGGCCGCCGCCCGCAGGTGCCGCTGCGGTGCGGCCTCGAAGGTGAACCGGAACGCCTCGGGCGCGGTCAACGACACCGACATGCCGTGCGGCACCATCGGCTCGTGGTGCGGGTAGTCCGTGGGGTAGAAGTCCTTGACCTGGCCCGCGATCGGGTAGGCGTTCGAGTGCGGGATGTGCACCCCGGCATTGCCGAAACCCATCCCCGCGAAGGTCGCCGCCATCGCCATCGCCATGCGGGAGTCCCGGTCGTCGCCGTCGTGCACGGCGCGGCGAAAGGCGGTGGACATCAGCCGCAACGCCTGCTCCGACCACATGTCGGCGATCGGGTTCGAGCCGCAGTAGGGGACGCGCTGGTCGGGGCGCTTACGGTCGTAGGAGGTGTAGTGCTTGGCGGTGTAGCTCTCGAGGGCGTGGCACAGGATGTCCATGCCCGCCGCCGCCGTGACTCCGGGCGGTTGGGTCATGGTCAGGTCTGGGTCGATGACGGCCAGCACCGGCCGCAGCCGCGCGTGGCTGATCCCCGTCTTGACCCGCAGTGACAGCACGTCCAGCACGCAGATGGTCGTCGACTCCGAGCCGGTGCCGGTGGTGGTGGGCACCGCCACGAGCGGTTTGAGCGGCCCGGTGGGCGCCTTGCCGCCACCGACGGGCGCGTTGACGTAGTCCATCAGCTCGCCCTCGCACGAGGTCATCAGGTTGATGGCCTTGGCGGTGTCGATGGCCGACCCGCCGCCCACCGCGACGAAGCCGTCGAACGGACGGCGGGACCGGGCGTCGGCGATCGCGGCCTGCATGCTCTGGTCGGTGGGTTCGACATGCGCCTGGTCGTAGACCTCGGCCTCGACCCCGAACCCGCGGATTCGTTCGGCAACCCGCTCGGGCAGCCCGGTCGCGGCGACACCTGGATCGGTGACGACCAGGACGCGGGTCACCCCCAGCTGGGCCAGGTCGTACCCGATCTCGTCGCTGGCGCCGGCGCCGAACTTCAGCTGCGGCGCGCCGTACGTGAAGATCGTCTCGGTGCCACTCATGCGTGAAGCCCTCCGGGGGGTTCGTAGTTCACGACGGTGTGAGGATGGGGCACAGCGGGCCATGAGCGCGACCTACTCGGACGTCCAGGGTGACCAGCCCGGTGCCGAGTCGTTCGGCGAGCGCCACGTACGAGGCGTCGTAGGTTGTCAGTGACTCGCGCAGCTCCCAGGCACGGTCGGCGAGTGGCAGATAGGGCCACAGCTGCATCGGCAGCGACTGCAGGGCTCGATGAGCGAGGGTCGCCTGTTCTGAGTCGAGGTGTCCGGATAGTTGCTGCCGGCGAAGGACGTTCGCGGTCTCGAACATCGCCAGCTCGGGGGCGGCCAGCTCCTGGCCGCCGATGGTCGATGCCACCCACTCACCCGTCATCCCGGCGTCGGCCACCAGCGCCACCAGTGCGGACGAGTCGACGACCAGCCCCGAGCTCACCGACGTTCGGCGTCGCGCGCCGCCACGATGTCGGCCGGATCCAGAACTCGCCCCGACCTGCGCGCGCTGGTGCGGGCGGCCGCCACGGCGTCGGAGACGAGCGGCCGCGTCGCTAGTTCGGCAAGTTGCAGGGAGAGGTATTCCTGCAGCGAGCGCCCCGAGCGGGCCGCTCGGGCGGCGAGCTCGTCCCGCACATCGTCCGGGACGTTGCGGATCGTGATGGCGACCGACATGCCTGCATTGTAGCTGCACGAGGTGTGTCACGCGTGGAAGGGCTTCGGCCCCCGACCCGTAGGGTTGGCCAATGGGCACGGGTGGACGGGTGCCAGGCGTCGATGTGGCGGCGGCGCTGCGCGCGGCGGGGATCGGCGGCGTCGACGACTCCGCGCTTGCCCGGTCGCTATACGCCTCGGACGCCTCGCTCTACCGGGTCGAGCCCCGCGTCGTCGTGGTCCCGCGGCACGTCGACGAGGTCGACGCGACGCTCGCCGTGTGCCGTTCGCTCGGTGCGCCGTTGAC
>DAIESZ010000384.1 GCA_027346035.1 Propionibacteriaceae bacterium | reverse complement strand
GCGTCCATGTTGACGAGCACGCGGCCGTTCTCGAAGAGGTACCACGTCGGGACGGACACCGGCGACCCGTCCGCCTTGACCATGCTGATCGTGGCGTAGTTGGGCTGGCGGAGGAACTCGGCGACCTCGGCGGGCAGGGGAGGCTTGGGCATGCGGCCATTCTGCCCCGACGGCCAGGTGGGTATGCCGCGGCGCCGGCTCCACGGCATACCCGACCCGGCACTGCTGGTGTGGTCAGCAGCCCGGCAGCTTGAAGCTCGCCACCCGGGTCTGCCACCCCGCCAGGCTGGAGGCCTGGCCGGCGGCCGTGTAGTACTCGTTGACGTACCAGAAGGTGCAGTCGTCCACCGGGTCGACATTCATCGAGGTGTAGTCGCCCCACCGGGAGTTCGTCGTCAGCTGGACGCCGGTGCCTTTGACGACGGTGCCCTCGCCGAGCGCCATCTGACCCAAGGGGTCACCGGCGAGGCGCCCGGTGTAGCGGATCCCCGGATAGACCTCGGTGCCGTTGACCACGCTGTAGCCGAGAGCCGCGTCGCCGCGCTTGTCCTGCGCGATGCTGCCCATCCAGCGGTGGACGCCGTCACTGGGTGCGTAGGTGCCCTGCTGGTACAGCCAGTAGTCCGTCCCCGTGCGGCGCAGCTCGTACCACCGCATTCCCGCCACCCCGGGCATCGCCTCGACGGACTGGGTCGTGACGAGCGACTCGTAGCCCTTGAAGTTGCGGTAGGCGAGGCGCCATGTCGGGCGCTGGCGGTAGGAGAGGATGTCGAGGTACTGCGCCTGGTTGGTGACGCCGGGCTGGGGCAGGCAGTCCCGCGACGTCGGAGCACAGGGGAAGATCGAGTCGAACTGCGCGACGGGGAGCTGGACCGCTAGCGCCAGGGACGCCGCCGGGGTCGACCGCCACTTGACCTTGAGGTCCCAGACGTTGAGGGCGTCGAAGGTCGCACCGTAGCCGGCACCCTCGTCCTGGGTGCCGACGAGCGGGATCGCCGCGTCGTTCCGAGGCTTCTGCTTGCCGTCGATGTCTGCGGGCAGCAGGCCGTCCCCGATCAGCGGCAGCATCTCCGGATCGTTGCCGTCGAGGAAGAAGCTGACCGCGCGGGCGTCCTGGCCGTTGATCATCTTGTTCTTCTCGAGGCCGTAGACGCCGATGCCGTACTCGACGGTCGGACCGAACTCACGCGTCGTGATCACGTACGAGTCGGTCCACACGCCGTACTTGGGGTAGTCCGGGAAGTACTGGAAGTGCTCGGTCTCGAAGGCGTACCGATAGTAGGTTCCGGTCGGGTCGCCCGTGGTCGACACGGCGACACAGTTCCAGAACGGCTTGTTCGGGTCGCTGAGCCCCGAGGTGGTGAACTGCGACAGGATCCAGCGGTCGGCGAGCTGGTCGTAGAGCACGATCGGGTCACCGGAGGGCTCGGTGCAGTCGGGCACGCCGAAGTCGGACCAGAGTGTGCCGGTGTCGACTGGACCGAGCATGAGGGTCCCGGTCTTGGAGTACACCGCGAAGGTGAGGTTGACCATCTCGACTTAGTGGTTCGGGCCCACGTCGCCCACCGGGTCCGGCGGGTTGACCCGGAAACCGAAGGTGTTGAAGTTGTCTTGGTTGCTCAGGCCCTCGAAGTTCGCGATCGTGCCGGGGATCGACGCGGGGGCGACCTCGGACTGGACCGCGGCATCGCCTGTCGTGCGCGAGCTCGGGGCATGCGCGTTGGGCGCTCCACGCTCCTCGGTGATGCGTGCTGTGGAGGGCAGGACCCCACGGTCCCTCGCGGCGAGAGCGCGCAGCGAAGGCGACACGTCGTGGGTGGCTGCGGCGCTCCAGACGGGCCGCGGCGGCGGCGCCTGCGGGGCGGAGGCGGAGGCGGAGGGTTCGGCGACCGCGACTGCGGCCGCTGCGGAAGCGATCAGGGCTGAGCCGGCGACGCTCGCCAGGAGGGCGCGGAGTCGGCGGCTGTGAAGAGACGTTCTCACAGCAACTCCTTCGATCGGGTGGCCACGACAGGCCACCTCCCCAGCGTCCTCGCGTGGGAGGCACCCCGCCCGGGGATTGCGTAAAGTCCGACTTCTCCGGTCGCCCTGCCTCCTCCAGTCGGCCTTGCGCTGCGAGCATGGAGGCATGGAACTCGGATTCGCCCTACCCGTGTCCGGCGCGTGGTCGTCCGTCGACTCGATCCAGCTCGTCGCCCGCCGCGCCGAGGACATGGGATATGCGTCCCTCTGGACCTTCCAGCGCCTGCTCCACCCGGCCCACGGCGACTGGGGGGCGATGTACCTGTCCGTCCAGGACCCGCTCCTCACGCTCGCGCACGCCGCCGCTCTGACCGTCCGGCCGAGGCTCGGAGTGGCCGTCCTCAACGCGCCCTTCTTCCCTCCGGTGCTGCTCGCCAAGCAGCTCACGACCCTCGACATCCTCAGCCGCGGCCGGCTGGACGTCGGTCTCGGGCTCGGCTGGGCCGACGAGGAGTTCGCCGCCGTGGGGGTGGCGCGCGAGGAGCGCGTGGCGAGGACCGTCGACACCGTCGGCTACCTCAGGGCGGCATGGGGACCCGACCCGGTGAGCTTCGCGGGAGGACACTTCACCGTCACCGATGCACTCGTGCAGCCGAAGCCCGCGCAGCCGATGGGGCCACCGGTGCTCATGGGCGGTTCGGTGCCCGCTGCCCTGAGGCGGGTCGGGCGCCTCGCCGACGGGTGGATCACGGCAAGCCGCCAGGACCTCGGCCGCATCGGCCGCGACATCGCGACCGTGCGGGCCGCGGCGACGGACGCCGGACGCGACCCGGACGTCCTGCGGATCATCGTTCGTGGCGTCGTGCGTCTGGGGCACCCGGTCACCGACCGGGACGGCCGCCGTCGGCTGCTCACGGGGTCGCTCGACGACATCCACGGCGACCTCGACACCCTCGCCGCCCAGGGCGTCACCGAGGTCTTCATCGACCCGAACTTCAGCCCCGACGTCGTCTTCCCCGGCGCCGATCCCCACCGCTCCTTGGCGACCGCACTCGAGGTGATGGAGAAGTTCGCGCCGGCGAAGTCGGGCCACTAGCCGTGGCGTCCGCGAGGGCCGCCGGCACGACCCTGATCGGGGCGGTGTACTTCGCCGTGGGGACTGCCGTGGATCCGGACCGCGGCGCCGTCGCGGGACTCCTCGTCACCGCGGGGATCATTGCGGTCGCGCTGGCCGCCAGCGCCCTGGACCTGCGCACCCGTAGCAGCCAGGGGCGGGTTGCGCCCGCTTCGTCGGCCGCCCGTCCGGAGCCGACCTGAGCCACCTTGGGCCCCGTCCCGGGGACCGAGGACGGAGGCGGTCCGGCAAGGCCGCCCGCCGGCTTCCGTCGTGCGGCAGAGTGGGTGGGGTCACCATCGCCTGAGGAAGCGGGACCGCATGGACATCACGCAGATCATCGAGCACCAGCACGCCGAGCAGCGACGGATGTTCGCCATGCTCGAGGAGTGGCCGCGAGACGACTCCGAAGGGCTTGCCGCCGTGTGGACCCGCCTCGAGGTCCTCCTCGAGACCCATGCCGAGGCTGAGGAACGCTACTTCTACCCCGAGCTGCTCCGACTCGGCACAGGAGCCGCCGACGCCGAGTCGACGGAGGAGGAGGTCAAGGACGCCGTCAAGGACCACAACGACCTGCGCAAGGCGATCCGCAAGGTCGCTCGGTGCAGGACGGGCTCGGCCGCGTGGTGGACCGCCGTGACCGACGCCAACGTCTACAACAGCAACCACATGGCCGAGGAGGAGCGACAGGACCTCGCCGACTTCCGCCAGCGGGCGAGCCTCGAGCTGCGGCACGAGATCGGCCTGCAGTTCCTGCGCTACGAGGCGCTGAAGGCCGCGACCGGCGTCCCGCCGAAGGACAAGGATCCGGACGCCTACGTCAGGAGCCGCACCAAGGCGGCCGCGTCGCCCACGGCCAAGAAGGCGGCGCGAAAGGCCGCTGCCGCCGCGACGACGGCACCGGTGAAGCGGGCGGCCTCGAAGAAGGCCTCGAAGGAGGCCGCTTCGGCGGAGAGCTGACCGCTGCCCGAGCCGCGGCGGATCGACCCGGGTGCAGGACTTCGGTCGGGGACCCAGGTGCCGCGGCGGGGTGCGAGAAGCGGCACGCCGCAGCACGGCATACGACGGTGTGGATGGCTCAACGGCTCAGCGGACGCCGCACCGACGAGTCGACGGAGACCTTCCCGAGTCGTCCGCGTCTGATCCGGGCGAGCACGAGGCCGTCGGCCGCCCCCGCTTCGGGGGCAGCGAACGAGAGCGACGGCGCCTCCACCCAGCGGGTGTGCAGCAGTCCGTCGTCGGGACGTGCGGGCACCGGGCACGCCGCGACCTCAGCCCAGACAATGACGAGGTCCACCACCCGGTCGTCGGGCAGTGCGGCGGACCACACATCGGCGAGGACGATCTCCCGCCCCTGACGATCGATGGCCCAACCCGCGCCGACCCTCACCTCCTGAGCATGCCGGTCGGCGCTGACCTCGAGACCCTCGACGACACCATGGCCGTGCAGGCGGTTGTGCAGGCCGCGCATCCGTCGGGAGTACTCCTGCTCGGCCCGGAGGTCCTCCCCCGTGAGCAACATGCCGTCGAAGAAGTTGACCCGAGTGGGCGCGTCCCCCATCGCTACCTCCAGCGCATCGTGGACCGGCCGATCCGGGCCCCGGGAGTCAGTGTGCCGACGATCGAGCCCGAATGGGGGCCGATAGGGATTCGCGAACGGCGACGCACACGACCGCACGATGCCCTGGCTGGCTCCTCGTGACTGCGGCCGCCCGAGGGAACGCCACGCGGCCGGCCCGCGTTGGGTGTGATGGGAGGACCGCGCAGCGCCGAGGAGGAGCCCATGACGTTCAACGAACAGCTGAAGCACAAGGCCGAGGAGGTCCACCTCCAGGAGAAGGCCCGAGACTTCGGCGACGCGGTCGCCGAGGTCGTCAAGACCGCCCTCGCCGCGGCGGCCGGCTATGCCGCGCAGAACCGTTCCAAGGTGGACGAGATGCTCGACAAGGCCGAGGACGCGGTCACCCGCAAGGCCGGAGCGACCCGCTCAGACGCCGTGGCGGGCGCGCGTGAGTACGTCGACCGGGGCATCGACAAGCTGGTCGCCAAGCATGAGTCGACGCCGGCGGGCTCCGGCAAGGGCGCCACGGCCGGACCTGATTCGGACGTGCCGGACGACACGTTCGTCGCGTTTCCCGACGATGACGAAGGCGCCGGCCACCCGTCCTGAGGGCGCCTCACGACACACTCTGACGCCTCCGGCGTGACGGCACGGCGTATGCCGTCACGCCGGCTCGGCCCGCGCACCAGACCCTCGCTCAGGCGGGGGGCGCGGCCTCGAGCGTCTCCTCGGCTGCGGTCGAGAGCGTGAGGAGCGCCCGCTCCACCAGGTCGTGGTCCTCGACGCGGTGCGCCAGGGCGCGCAGCCGTTCGGCGACGTCGGCCTCGGGGGCGTTGCCGACGAGGTCGACGGCCGCGACGAGGAACACCTTTCCCGGCCCGACGAACTCGAGGTGGATGAAGGTGACCCGCTCGACCTCGGGCGCCGACTCGAGTCGCTCGATGGCCCGGTCGCGGATCTCGGGCGAGACCGCCTGCCCGATGAGGAAGTCGCGGTTGCGCGAGATGAGGAAGATGGCGAGCACGCCGAGGAGGACCCCGACGAGGATCGAGCCGACGGCGTCCCACACCGCCTTGCCCGTCAGCTGGTGCAGCAGAATGCCCGCACCTGCGAGGACGATGCCGATGAGCGCGGCCGCGTCCTCGGTGAACACCGCCCGCAGCGTGGGGTTGGAGGTGCGGGCGATGAACCGCAAGGGGTTCATGTCGAGGCGACTCGCCGCCGAGTGCGTCTGCCGGGTGGCCTGGAAGAAGGAGATGCCCTCCAGGACGAACGCAACGGCCAGCACGGCATACGCCCACACGTAGTCTGGTTGGCCCTCTCCGGCGGACAGGCTCTGCACGCCGTGCCAGATCGAGACCACTGCCCCCGCCGTGAAGAGGCCGAACGCCGCGAACATCGACCACACGTAGGCCTCCCGGCCGTAGCCGAAAGGGTGCGCCGCATCCCGCGGCTTGTCCGAGCGCTTCTCCGCGATGAGCAGGAAGATCTCGTTGCCCGCGTCGGCCCAGGAGTGCGCCGCTTCGGCCACCATGGCGGCCGAGCCCGTGATCCCGGCCACGACGGACTTGGCGACCGCGATCAGGGCATTGGCGACGAGAGCGATCACGACGGTGACCGTGCTCTCGCCCTCGATGTGAGTGTCCGCGACCGTCATGGCGGCCAGTCTCCCCTGCGAACGCTGGCTGCTCAAGAATGCGGGCCCCGCGGGTATGTCTCCTGGGAAGACCATCCCGTGCAGACCGGAGGACCGTCGTGAGCGTCGAGACCCACGTGCACCAGCGTCGGCCCTACCGGGGCTCGCACATCGCGACGCGTCTCGTGGGCCCCATGACGATCGTCGCGCTCGTGGTGGCGTTGGCGGTGCTCTGGGTGGCCGCCCGGCCGGCCGGCCCCGCCGGCACCTTCATCGGGCAGCTGCTCGGCGCCGAGGCGGTCCTGCTCCTCTCCCTCGGGCTGGTCCTCATCAGCACGCTGCGTTGGGTCGAGCAGTACTTCGACGGGGTCGACAAGGCGGCGGTCTGGCACCGGAGGGTCGCCATCGTCGGAACCGCCCTGATCGGCGTACACATCGCCACTGCTAGCAACCCGAACCCGACCAACCTCGGCCCAACCTTCGGCACGATCGGGATCGTCGGGCTGGCGGCCCTCACCCTGTGGGCCATCGCGCCCCGCTGGCGCTCGATCACCCCGCGGCCGCTCCGGACGGCGATTCTCCGGCTCATGCAGACCCCAGCCGCGTCGTCGGTGGGGCGGTGGATCGGCGGCTACGGGCTGTGGCGCGGGTTTCACCGCACGACCGGACTCTTCCTCGCCGTCGGCTTCGCGCACGGGCTGATGGATGCGACCACCTTCGGTTCGCCGCTGCTGCGCTGGTCCTACGTTGCCATCGGCGGCGTCGGGCTCGCCTTCTACGTCTACCGCGAGCTGCTGGCCCGGCACGTCACCCCGCTCCACGACTACGTCGTCTCTTCCGTGGAGCCCATCGATGCGTCGTCGGTCGAGATCTGGCTTCGGCCGTTGGGGCGACGCTTCGCCTTCCGTCCCGGACAGTTCGCCTTCGTCAACCTCGAGGCCAAGGACGGCTGGCACCGGCACCCGTTCACCATCGCAAGCGGCCCCGCCGAGGACGAGGTGCGCATCACCGTTCGCGCGGTCGGTGACTTCACGTCGAGCATCGGCGACCTCGTCGAGCCGGGAATGCCCGCGGTGATCAGCAGTCCCAAGGGCCACTTCGACTACTGCCGTGGCACCGAGCGCCAGATCTGGGTGGCCGGCGGAATCGGGGTCGCCCCCATGCTGAGCTGGCTCCGCTCGGCCCGGCCCGGGCAGCTCCCCCACCGCGTCGACTTCTTCTACACGGCTCGAGGGCCGGCGCCCCTGGCCGACGAGGTCGCGCACATCGCGGGACACCACGACGAGCTGCACCTGCACCTCGTCGACACGACGACCGACCCGCGCCTGACCGTGCCGGACCTTCTGGGCGCCTCGGGGGGACAGCCGGAGGAGGTCTCGGCCTTCCTGTGCGGGCCCGAGGCCATGGTCACCGCCCTTCAGCGAGACCTCGTGCGGGCCGGCGTCAAACCGGCCAACGTCCACCGGGAGTACTACAACCTGCGCTGACCGGGCCGGCTGAGGCCAGGCCGTATGCCGGGTCCGCGCTGGACGCCGTGCTCGACCCGCCGGGTCAGCTCGGCCGACGGGACTGGGCTCGGCGAGCGCCTTCGTCGAGGCGCAGCTCGATGGGCTGGCCCGAGATGCGGGTGTCCTTGAGTCGTTCCCACGTGCCGGGCGGCAGCTCGGCGGGCAGCTCGACGAGAGAGAAGTCGCCCCGGATGTCGATGCGGCCGAAGTCCTCACGGCCCAGGCCGCCCTCATTGGCCAGCGCGCCGACGATCTGGCGCGGCAGCACCCGGTGCCGCTTGCCGAGGGCGATCCGGTACGTCGCGTAGCGCTGGGACTCCGGCCGCTTGCCGTCCTTGCCGCCGCGGCCGACCCCGTCCCGGCTGCCGGCCCCGTCGCGTCTGCCGCCCCGCGCGGCGCGGTCGTCGGACCCG
>DAIESZ010000383.1 GCA_027346035.1 Propionibacteriaceae bacterium | reverse complement strand
CATCTTCTTGTTGCCGATCTCGCCGTCGATCTTGAGCACACCGTCGTAGTTCTTCATCATGTGCTCGACCACCGGGCGGGTGAAGGCGTACTGGGTGTCGGTGTCGATGTTCATCTTCACCACGCCGTAGTCGACCGCGTCGCTGATCTCCTGGGCCGTCGAACCCGAGCCGCCGTGGAACACCATGGAGAACGGCTTGTCGGAGCCGTACTTGGCGCCGACTGCCTCCTGGATGCCCTTGAGCACCTCGGGACGCAGCTTGACGTTTCCGGGCTTGTAGACGCCGTGCACATTGCCGAAGGTGAAGGCAACGATGTACTTGCCCTTGTCGCCCAGTCCGAGGACCTCGGCGGTGCGCAGTCCGTCGGCCGGGGTCGTGTAGAGCTTGTCGTTGATCTCGCCGACGACCCCGTCCTCTTCGCCGCCGACGGCCCCGATCTCGATCTCGAGGATCTGGTGATTGGCGCTGGTCTGGGCGAGCAACTCCTCGGCGATCTGCAGGTTGCGCTCGATGTTGTCGAGCGCCGAACCGTCCCACATGTGCGAGTTGAACAGGGGGTCGAGGCCCTTCGCCACCCGCTCGGCCGAGATCGCGAGCAGGGGACGCACGAAACCGTCGAGCTTGTTCTCGGGGCAGTGGTCGGTGTGCAGGCCGATCTTGACGGGGTAGTTCTTGGCGACCTCACGGGCGTATTCGGCCAGGGCCACCGAACCGGTGACCATGTGCTTGATCGTGGGGCCAGACAGGTATTCGGCCCCACCGGTGGACACCTGCACGATCCCGTCGGAGCCCGCCTCCGCGAAGCCCTGGAGCGCGGCGTTCAGAGTCTGCGATGAACTCACGTTGATCGCGGGGAAGGCGTAGCCCCCGGCCTTGGCCTTGTCGATCATCTCCGAGTATTCGTCGGGTGTAGCAATGGGCATCTGGGCCTCTTTCTCTTCGACGGCCGGCCACGGGTCCGTGTGGCTCACTGCAGCCGGACACTGGGAACAGCTCCGATTCTCTCAAACGCCGTTCCCGGTGTCATGCGCGGGCTGGGAATTGGTCCCCCACTCGCAGGACGCCGGCTACAGCGACAGCCCGCTGATGTCGAGCCCCTTGCGGCCGCCGGAGAACACCCGGATCGCATTGTCGATGGTGCCGGCCTGGGCGTCGAGGAACGACAGCGGCACCGACCAGTCCGGGCCGTCGTGCCGGGTGACGACGAGGCTGGGGCCCCGGCCGAGTGAGCGTCCTCGTCCCACCACCGCCGCGACCTGCTCCCAGGGCATGTGCACGGCGAGCGTTCCAGGGCTCATGCCGGTGATCCCCGCGCGATCGATGACCATCGCGTCGCCGGTACCCACACTGGAGAGGTCCCGGCGGGCGAGCAGCCACGCGCCTACGATGACGGCTACCACCGCCAGTGAGACCAGGGCTCCGACGACCAGCACCCCCCAGGCGATGGCGGTCGACCGGTCACGTTGCCACCAGAAGATCGCGCCCCAGGCGACGAGGCTGAGGAGACCCTGTGCCACGGCGCGCTTCACCCGGGCGCTCAGCTCGGCCCCCCTCGCGGCGCTCGGCACGGGGTTGTAGGCCACCCGGAACTCATCGGTCACGTCCCCCTCCTCCGGGGACAGGCTATCGGGCAGCGGCAGCCGGTCGGGCGATCCCACCCGCGGGGCTCGCCCACCGCACCGACCAGTGGTACATGGCGATCGCCGCAGCCGCCCCCGCGTTGAGCGAGCGCGTCGACCCGTACTGGGTGATCGCGACCAGGCCGTTGCAGGCGCCCACCATTTCCTCGGTCAGTCCCGGGCCCTCCGACCCGAACACCAGGCAGCAGTCCCTGGGCAGTTCGAAGGTCTCGAGCGGAACCGAACCCGGCAGGTTGTCGACCCCCACGAGCCGGACGCCGGCGCGGGCGGCCCACTCGACGAGTGACGCCACGTCGGGGTGGTGGTGAACGTGCAGGTAGCGGTCGGTCACCATCGCCCCGCGACGGTTCCAGCGCCGGCGTCCGACGATGTGCACACCGGCCACGTTGAAGGCGTTGGCGGTGCGCACGATCGAGCCGATGTTGAAGTCGTGCTCCCAGTTCTGGATCGCCACGTGCAGCGGGTGCCGGTGCGTGTCGAGGTCGGCGACGATCTCCTCGAGGCGCCAGTAGCGGTAGCGGTCGAGCACGTTGCGCCGGTCACCCTCAGCGAGCAGCTGAGGATCCAGGCGAGGGTCGTCGGGCCACGGTCGCGGGTGCGGGCCGACACCCACCGGGGCCGTCGGGTCGGCAGGGTCGGCATCGGCGTTGGCGGGGCGGTCGTTCAGGTGGATCACAGCGGCCCACGGTACCGTTGAGCAATGTTCATCGACCTGCTGACGGCCACACCGACCATGGTGCCGTTGTTGCTGCCCTCCTGGCTCGATCCTGCCGTCATGATCCACGGCCTCGGCAACTGGGCCCTCGTGGGCGTCTCGCTCATGCTGTTCATCGAGTGCGCGATCTTCCCGATCCTTCCGGGCGATTCGCTGCTGTTCACTGTCGGCATGCTCATCGCGGTGTCGAACTCGTCGATCTCGCTCGGTACATCGAACAAGTTGGTCACGTTCGTGCTGGCCTGCCTGATCATGAGCTTCTTCGCCGTACTCGGAAATCTGGCCGGCTACTACGTGGGCAAGTTCATCTCCCCGTGGTTGTTCAAGCCGCGCGGCGGCTTCTTCGGGCGCGTGTTCAGCCGGCAGCACCTGCAGCAGTCGCACGACTTCTTCGAGAAGTACGGGTCGAAGGCGCTGGTCCTCGGTCGGTTCGTGCCCTTCGTCCGCACGTTCGTCACGATGGTTGCCGGCGCGGCCGGCATGTCGCTGCGCCACTTCATCTCGTGGACCGCCGTCGGCGGCGTCGTGTGGGTGTGGGGTGTGACACTGCTCGGCTACGCGCTCGGCAATGTCACCTTCGTCGGCAAGAACATCGACCTCATCCTGGTCGTCATCGTCGTGGTCTCGGTGCTCCCGATGGGCTTCGAATATCTCAGTGCCCGCCGGAAGAACCGGGCGTCGTCGGTGGCCGAACTCGACTGACGCCGGCGTCGGTCAGAGGGCGTCGATGTAGGCGTCCAGCGCCATCATCACCGTGCCCCTCCGCGACGCCTGGTCGCCGAGGGGCGACTGCAGCAGCATCGGCGGGTCGGCGAGTTCCTCGAGCATCCGCAGCCGAAGCCCCTCGAAGAACCCAGGTCCCAGCAGCAGCGGGTAGCCGCCGAGCGTGACCGCTTCCGGCACGACGATGCAGCCCACCGTCGCGAGCACGTGGGCCAGCAGTCGCGTCAGGTGGTCGACCGCCGCGGTCACCTCGGGGTCGCCCGCGGCGAGCGCCGCGCTCACGCGCTGCATGTGATCGGCTATGCCGGTCGGCCCGACGGCGGTGCCGTGGGCCACCGAGGCGGTGAGTTCCTCGAAGCGCCCGAAGCCGATCGACGCGTCGACACAACCTCGGCGGCCGCAGTGGCACACGACGCTCTCGTCACCGAGCGGGGCGTGTTCGATCGCCCCCCAGATCGGCGGCAGGCTCTCATCCAGTTCCTGGCCGGCTGTCAGCGCCATGCCGAGGCCCATGCCGAGCTGGAAGTGCAGGATCCGCTCGTGCTCGGCCATCTCGGGCTGGCGGGCGTTGGCCAGGGCCGCGGCGCGCGAGATGTCCCGCATGGCCATCGGCACCTCCCATCCGAACCCGTCACGCAGGCGCCGGATGAGGTCGACCTCCCCCCACCCGAACCGGTCGGAGCGGGCGACGGTTTCGAACCCCTCGTTGAACCGGGCGGGCAGTGCGACCCCGATCGCGAGCAACCGGCGCCCTGCGGCGTCCACCAGCCGCTCCCCGACCTCGACGACCCGGGCGACGAAGTCGTCGGGGGTCACGGGGAGGTCGAAGCTGAAGTCCTCCGACGCCAACGGCTCTCCTGCGAGGTTCGTCAGGATCACTCCGGTGTGGTCGACGCGGGCGTCCATGCCCAGCAGGGCCCAGGTGTCCCCGTTGAGCCGCAGCGGGGTCGCGGGGCGGCCCCTTCCCGGGGCCGGGAGCGACGCCTCGTTGACAAGGATTCCCTCAGTCACGAGGTCCCCGACCAAACGGGTGACGGAGGTCCTGGTCAGACCCAGATCGGAGGCGATGCGGGCCCGGTGGATCGACCCGTGGTCACGCACGGAGCGCAGGATCAGTCCCAGGTTGTGCGACCGCACCCGGGGGCTCGACAGCGCATCCGTGGTCATGACCGCCAGTGTGCCACTTTGTGACTCTCTGTTTCAAAACTCTGGACAACGGGTGTGTCGCGACATAAAGTGACACTCGGTCACATAAGGCGCAACGATGCGCTCGAGAGAGGATCCCCGATATGCCCATCACCGTGAACCGGCGCCAACTGCTCAAGGCCGGCGCTGCCTCCGCCGCCGTGGGTCTGGGAGCCACGCTGTCGGCATGTTCCGGCTCCAGCTCCGCGGCGAGCGGGAGCTCCAAGAGCCTGCAACTGCTGCTCCTGGGACCCGACCAGACGACGATCGCCTGGGTCAAGGGCACGTTGCTGCCCGCCTTCACGAAGTCGTCCGGAATCGACGTCACCCTGCAGACGTCCGACTGGGGCTCGGCCTTCCAGAAGGTCACCACCGGCGCGGCCTCGAACAGTCTCGCCGACGTGTTCCTCATCGGCGGCATCTGGAACGCTCCCCTCGCCTCGAAGGACGTCATGCTCGACATCACCGACCGGGTGAAGAACTGGTCGGGAAGCCAGCAGATCTACCCGAGCATGCTCGTCGACGGGGTGTACAAGGGCGCGAACTACTCGATCCCGGTCTACGCCGACGTGAGGACGAACATCGGGCGAACCGACCTGCTCGAGAAGGCCGGGATCTCCGGGATTCCCCACACATGGGCCGAGTGGACGACAGCCGCGCAGGCGATGAAGGCCAAGGGCGTCAAGTCCCCGATCTACTTCGGCCTCGACAAGTCCATCGGACTCCAGCAGCGGTTCGCCCACCTGATGCTCAGCGCCGGCGGCACCTACTGGGACGCGTCCGGCAAGCCGCAGTTCGGCAGTGAGGCGGGCCAGAAGGCGTTGCAGTACATGGTCGATGCCTTCCAGCACGGCCTGTCCGACTACAACGTCGTCTGGTCGGGCAACGGCCCGCTCCCTCCGGTGCTGGGACTGTCCGGGCTCGCCCTCGACGGTGCGGCGCTGCCCCGCAACGCCGAGGTGAACGACAAGTCGGTGCTGCCGCTGCTCGGCGCGGGCCACGGCATCCAGATGAACTCCTCCAGCCAGCCCACCGCACTGGCGTTCGTCAACAAGCTCGCGATCGCCAAGAACACCAAGAATCCCGACGGCGCCTTCGAGTTGATCAAGTTCATCTGCTCGAAGCAGTACGGCGGCGATTTCGCGCGCTACTACGGCGGCATGCCGGTGCGCAAGGACCTCGCGGACGCCGCCTGGCTGACGGGCATCTACAAGGACATCGCCGCCACCGCGACCAATGCGGTGTCACAGCCCTCGAACCCCGTGATGATGTCCCTCGGGCCCGCGGTCAACCAGCTGCTCGAACCCGCCATCCGGGGCAGCGTGTCCGTCACCGCGACGCTCGCGGCGATCGACGCCAAGGTCGCGTCCCTGGGGGCCTGATCCGATGGGACGCACGCCCGCGGGCATCGAACGCCGCCAAAGGGTCGCCGGACGATGGTTGCTGAGCCCCGCACTCATCGTGCTGGCGCTCACGACCATCGTGCCGATGCTGTTCGCGGCCTTCCTGTCGTTCACGAAGTACGACCTTCTGAGCGCACCCCGATTCGTGGGACTGGCCAACTACTCCCAGCTGCTCAGCGATCCGAACTTCGGGACGGCCGTGGTGAACACCCTCGAGTTCGCACTCGGCCAGGTGGTCATCGGGATCGTCGTCGCCTTCTTCGTCGCGATGCTGTTCAACAACCCTCTGGTGGGCGGTGGCCTGATGCGCACGATGATCTACATCCCCCAGGCGATGTCCTACGTCACGGTCGCCCTGCTGTGGTCGTTCCTCTACGACCCGTTCGTCGGGCCGATCGACGCAGCACTGCGGGCCGCGGGACTGCCGACGGTGAACTTCCTCACCGACGCCAACATCGCGATGCCGTCGATCCTCGGCATGTCCTTGTGGCGCAATCTCGGCTACTTCAGCATCATTCTGCTCGCGGGCCTCAAGTCGGTTCCCGGTGAACTCATCGAGGCCGCCAGGATCGACAACGCCGGCTGGTGGGCGCGAACTCTCCACGTGGTGATCCCGTCGATGCGCAACACGCTGGTTTTCGTCGGGGTCACCTGGTTCATGGGGGGCCTGCAGATGTTCACCCAGGCCTACGTCATGACCCAGGGTGGCCCCGGCGACGCCACCCGCACCGTCGTCTACGACATGTACCAATCCGCGTTCACCGACCTCAACATCGGCAGGGCATCGGCCATCGCGGTCCTGCTGTTCCTCGTGGTCGTGCTCGTAGCGCTGCCGGCCCGGCTCGTCCAGGAAATCCAGTCGAGGAGGGCCGCACGTGCCTGACGCATCCAGCCACCGACCCGCACGCCGCCGGGCCCGACACCCCCGCGGCGCCCGGGGCGAGGAGTTCGCGGGCTCGCGAGGATCCTTCGTCACGCTGCACGCGGTGGCGCTGGTGGTCACCGCCCTCTACCTGCTGCCGATGCTCTACATCCTCACGGTCGCGTTGACGCCGCGAGGGGAGTCGACGACGACGCTCCCCAGCCGGCTGGACTTCGGCAACTTCGTCTCCGCCCTGCAGTCGGCCGACTTCCTGAGGTTCTTCGGCAACTCACTGCTCGTGACGGTCGTCGCGACACTGTCCCAGGTTGTGCTGAGTTGCATGGCGGGCTACGCCCTGGCCAAGTCCCCGCTCAAGGGTCGCGGATGGATCCTCATGCTGCTCATCGGACTGCTCGTGCTGCCGCCCGAGATCATCATGGTGCCGTTGTTCGTGATCCTCACCCACCTGCCGCTGGTCAACGGCAACAGCATTCTCGGCCTGGGCGGGCAGGGGCTGCTCAACAACTACCTCGCGCTGATGATGCCCCACCTGGCCGCCGCCCTGTCGATCTTCCTCATGCGCCAGTTCTACGTCGACCTGCCCGATGAGCTCGGACAGGCCGCCCGCGTCGACGGGGCGTCGGAGTGGCGGATCTTCTCGCAGGTGTACACGCCGCTGACGCTGCCCGCGGTGACCGTCGTGGCGGTGCTCGCCTTCCAGTCGGCCTGGAACGACTTCCTCTGGCCGCTGATCATGGTGCGCTCGAGCGGCATGCGGACGCTGCAGCTCGGCGTCACTGTCTTCTATCAGGAGAACTCGACCCAGTGGAATCTGCTCATGTGCATCGTGCTGTTGATCAGCCTGCCGGTGGTCCTCATCTTCTTGTTCAGCCAACGATTCTTCACGTCCGGCATTGCGGCCGGCAGCGTCAAGGGGTGACACCATGACCCGACCCGCCGATACCCCGCGCCCCAACTTCGTGGTGATCGTCACCGACGACCAGGGACGATGGGCCATGCCGCACCGGATGCCCGAACTGGTGATGCCGAACATGGAACGGCTCCTCGACGACTCCCTCGAACTCGACCAGATGTACTGCGCATCGCCGGTGTGCTCCCCGTCTCGGGCCTCGATGCTCACCGGACGGATGCCCTCGGCGCACGGCGTCCACGACTGGCTGATCGGCGGACGCCATCCCGACGCGCACCCCGACCGGTACCTCGAAGGTCAACCGACGACTCCGGAGGTGCTGGAGCGCGCCGGGTACCAGTGCGCGTTGAGCGGGAAGTGGCACGTGGGTCACTCCCAGTGGCCGGCCCCGGGCTTCGAGTTCTGGTATGCGCACCGCTACGGCGGCGGCCCCTACTACGGGGCACCGATCTGGCGGGACGGCGAACCGGCCGAGGAGCCCCGCTACTTCACCGACGCCGTGGCCGACAGTGCGCTCGACTTCCTCGCCTCGCGGGACCGCGAGCGCCCGTTCTACCTGCAGGTCAACTTCACCGCGCCGCACGACCCCTGGATCGACAACCACCCGCCGGAGCTGGTCGGGCTGTACGGCGACACGGATTTCCCGTCGGTGCCGCGGGAGCAGCCACATCCGTGGGTCGAGGCCCGTCGCGTGGATTTCGCGGCCGCGTTCGCCGATCCCCACCGCCATCTGGCGGGTTACTGCGCGTCGCTGACCGCCGTCGACACCGCGCTCGGGCGGATCCGGGCGATGCTCGACGATCAGCACATTGCCGGGGACACCGTCGTCGTCTACCTCTCCGACAACGGCTTCAGCTGCGGGCACCACGGGATCTGGGGCAAGGGCAACGGCACCCGACCGCTGAACTTCTGGGACAACTCGGTGCGCGTGCCATGCATCGTCCACCTGCCGGGAGGGGCCACCGGAACCAGCAACGCCCTGCTCTCCAGCGTCTCGCTGCATCGTACGATCTGCGAGCTCGCCGGGGTCGAGGTTCCCGATGACGCGTGGGGGGCCGGCTCCTCCTTCGCGACGCTGCTCCGCGAGGGAGGCGACGACGGCGAGGAGTTCGTGCTGGTGACCAGCGAGTACGGCGGGGCACGGATGATCACCGACGGACGCCTCAAGCTCGTCGAGCGCTTCGACGGGCCGGGCGAGCTGTACGACCTGCAGATCGATCCCGACGAGCGGAGGAACCTGTTCGACGATCCCGCGAGATCCGCGGACAGGACACGCCTCTCCGGATGGCTCACCGAGCGCTTCGACGCCGAAACCCGCCCGGGAACGTCCGGGTGGGATCGGCCGGTGACCGGCTTCGGCCAGATCCAGCCGGTCTCCCGTGGGATCCCCGCCGAGCGTTCCTACGCGCAGTCCCGCGAGGCGTCCGACGGCATCGGTCAGGGGGACGGCGGAGCCTGAGCCTCGCTGGTGACGGCGTCCGGCAGCAGGAACCCCCACCAGTCGATCCTGCCGGCGCCGTCGGGGTGCCGCGACGGCGTCCGCTCCGCCGAGTAGCGGGCGACAAGCTCGCGGAGGTCCTTCTGCAGTGCCACCATTTCGTCGTTGGTGAGCCACAATTCGCTGCGCATCATGCTGCCGCCGGTCTCGTGCGCCCGGCCCTCGACCGTGGGACCCAGTCCGTCGAGTCGCTCCGCGAGGCGCGTGACCTCGCGTGAGGTGAGCGCGCGCAGCGCCGCCCGCTGGTTGCCGCCGAGCGCCTCGCCGGTGATCGTGATGTCCCGCCCGGCCGCGCGCCACGGCCGCTCGCGGGCGTCGCTGCCCGCGTCGTCGCGCACCACCAGGCCCCACTTCTCAAGCGCGCGCAGGTGGTAACTCATCGCCGACGGCGTGACACCCGCTCCGACGGCGAGCTCGGTTGCGGTGAGCGGGTCTCCGCGGTAGAGCTGCTCGAGCGCATAGCTCCGTGCCGGGTGGGCAATCGCTCGCAGGCTCATCGGATGCCGCAGGGTGACGCTCCCGTCGGCGTCCACTTCTGCTCGACGCTGCTCCATGCCGTCACTCTAGAGCCGATGCCTCCAGGCCCTTGACCCCGGCAATGCGAAACAGTATCTTCACATTTATGAAGTCTTTGTTTCGCAGTCGTGACGTCGCGGCCGTGATCGCCGCGCGGGCCCTGATGATGGGTGCCCTGTCCGTGGTCACCGTCAGCGTGTTGCTGCGTGTCCACGACGCGGGGCACGGCCCGTGGTCCACCAGTGCGGTGTTCATCGTGCTCGCGCTCCCGTCGGTGCTCGGCATGACGGTCGCCGGCAACCTGGCCGACCGGATTGATTCGCGCGTGCTGCTGGCCTCGGCCCTGTCGGCCCAGGCCATCGGCACCCTGGCGCTGGGCAGTCGCGCCGGGCTCGCGTGGACGCTGGCCTGGTTGGCGGTGTTCGAGACCGGGTTCGTGCTCGCCTCCCCCGTCTGGACGGCGCTCGTGCCGCGGATCGTCGGCGACGAAGGCGTCCAGCGGGTGGCCGGGGCGCAGATGGTGGCCAGCAGTATCGCGCAGCCGCTCGGGGCCGCGGCCGCCGGCTTGCTCGTCGACCGGATCGGCCACCTCCACACGCCGTGGGCCGCGACCACACTCACCCTGGTCGTGCTCGTGGTCGCCCTGTCGCTGCGGACGCGGCGCGGTGGCCGGGCGGAGGGGGCACGAGACGCCGCGGGGAATGGTGGGCTCGGCCACATCCGACGCGATCCGGTGTTGCTGGCCCTGCTCACCGGGACGGTCGTGCTGGTGTTCGCGGTGCAGGGCGTCAACGTCGTCGAAGTGTTCCTCGTGCGCGACGCCCTGCACGCGTCGGCGTCCCAGTATGGGCTCGGCGAGCTCGGTTTCGGCCTCGGCTCGATCGTGGCCGGGGTGCTCATCGGCCGGGTTGCGACCGATGCCGGCCGGGTTCGCACAGTGGTCCTCGGCTTCGCGCTCGCCGGGGTCGTGTGCGTCGCGATCGGCCTGGCGCCCGGTTTCTGGGTCTACTGGACGCTGCTCAGCGTCCTCGGGCTGGTCAACGCGGCAGCCAACGGCTGCCTCGGGCCGCTGGTCGTGCTGCGGACACCGGACCGCCTGCGCGGTCGGGTGGTCGCCGTGCTGAGTGGGGTGGTCTCGGCGGCGTCCGTGGTGTCGCTGCTGGCCGGCGGCCTGGTCGGGTCGTGGCTGGGCCCGCGGCTCACGTTCATCGCGGCCGGCGTCCTCGGCACGGCAGCCGCGCTGGCGATGGGACTCCGCGTCCGTCGGGCGATGACCGGCGCACCGCTGGGGCCGACGACCATGCCGCCCGCGCAGGTGGCCATGGGCGCGGCAGCCGGGGGGCTTGCCGACGAGGGGATGGCCGCCGAGGGGACGGCCTCAGCGCAGCGGGGATGACCGCCGGGTGGGCTGTGCGGCTGGCGATCTCGACGCTTCTGCTGGCGATCTCTGCCGATTCGGCGTCGATTTCGCCAGCCGGAGCAGAGATCGCCAGCAGAACGAACACGGAGCCACGACCGTCCGCACACGGAGTTCCGCCGGGACTCCCCGACAACCCGGGACGCCCCCGACGCCGGGCGGCCGCTCACCCCTGGCGGGGCAATCCTGGGTCGGATCGTGGTTGCTGCAGGGGCTCGGGGGACGCGGTCGGCCAGGGGTCGGCGGCGGAAGGCTGGGCGGCACGACGCGGCAATTCGCCCGGCTGCGGCCCTGCTGCCACCGAGGGCGGAGGCTGGGTGTTCCCGAAAGACACCGTCGGCGCCTGGCGTGCGATCGGATCGGTGATCTCGAAGTACTGGGCCTTCTCGAAGCGGAACGCGTTGGCGACGAGGTTCGCCGGCATGGACTCGATGGCGGTGTTATAGGCCCGCACGTTGGCGTTGTAGTAGCGGCGTCCGGCGGCGATGCGGTCTTCGGTCTCACCGAGTTGGCGCTGCAACTCGAGGAAGTTCTGGTTGGCCTGCAGTTGGGGGTAGGCCTCGACGCTGACCATGAGACGCCCGATCTGCTGCGACAGTTGCGCCTCGACCTCGGCCCGCTGCGACCCGGCGCCACCGGGTGCGAGGGACGCCGCCTGGTTGCGCAGCCGGACCACCTCCTCGAGGGTGTCGCGCTCGTGACCCGCGTAGCCCTTGACCGTTTCGACGAGATTGGGGATCAACTCGTAGCGGCGGTTCAGCTCGACGTCGACCTGGCGCCACGACTCCTGGATCGTGTTGCGCAGCCGCACGAACCGGTTGTAGGGCCCGACGACCAGCGCGATCGCGGCCACGATGACCACCACCACCACGATGAGGAATATCCACAAACCACCCATGCGTGCTCCTGACGATCTGACGCGGGCGAGCCCGCCTGTCGACTTGCCGTCACCATATCCGCCATCCGGGACCAGCGGCGGGGCGCGCGCGAACCCCGCCGACACCCGACGGCGTCACTCGGGCCGCCCGGCACGCCTATCCGAGGTAGCGGCGAGCCCCGAAGTACTCCTGCGCGTAGGCAGCGGTCGATACCGGGATCGTCTCCACGCTTGCGCCGGTGTGCGGCGACTGGACCATGAGTCCGCTGCCGGCGTACATCGACACGTGGTGCACGTATCCGTCGGACGCGTAGAAGAGCAGGTCGCCGGGCCGGAGGGCGGTCGCCGCGACGGGGGTGCCCCGAGCCGCCTGGGCATCGGCGTCACGCGGGATGGTGAGACCGTGCACCCGGTAGACCAGGGAGGTCAGTCCGGAGCAGTCCAATCCGAACCCCGAGGTGCCGGCCCAGAGGTAGGCCAGGCCGGTGAACATCGTCGCCGATCGGACCAGGTCGCTCGGGATGCTCGGGAGCGCCGGGGCCCCCGGCGCCGTGATCGAGACCTGGTCCGCCGCCACCCGCAGCACCCGGCCGGAGGGCGCGGCCACCCGCACCCACGTGCCGGACGCACCCACCCGCGGCAACCTGGTGCCGAAGCTCACCTCGACGACAGCGGACGCGGACCCGTCGTCGGTGCGCAGCCAGGCGGTGGCCGTGGTGACCGTGGCACTGAGCGAGGAGGCCGCCGGCGGCGTCGCGGTGAGCTGGCCGACGGGCACCCACCCGGGATATCCGCGGGTGTCGAGCGGGGTCGGCTGGTCAGGGACGACGACCTTGACCCAGAGGCCGCTGCGTGCCGTGACGACGACCCGCTCACCGAGTAGCGCCTGGGTGTCTGCGCGGCCGCTCAGCCCGAGACGATCCGACAGGGTCATCGCCGACAGCCACTGCCGGATGGCGGCGGGGTTTCGCAGCGCGGGCTGGTCGACGACCCGGGGCGATGACGGGCTCCGCCACAGGGTGGCGACGGAGACGGTGACCCATGCGGCGCTGCCAACCTGCGGCTCGACGGGCGTGGGGAGCGCCGTTGGGATCGGGCTGGTGGCCGCGCCGGTCGGCGTCCGACTCGGGGTGGAACTCGGGCTCGGGATGAAGCTCGGGCTCGGGGTGAAGCTCGGGCTCGGGGTGGAACTCGGGCTCGGCGTGGAACTCGGGCTCGGCGTGGAACTGTGGCTCGGCGCGGACCAGCCCGTGGTGGGCTGGGCGCCGGACCCGCCGCCGGCGCACGCGCCGAGGACGCCGGCCGTGAGCAGGAGTGCCGCAATCGTACGGAACGACCGCATGGCCACATTGTCCTGCCCGGAAGGCTCCCCGGAGCAGGATGACGGTCGGGGACAGGCGGCGCCTGGGCGTACTCGTCCGGATCTCGCGACGCTGCGCCGGCCTCGACGTCAGGAGAGCCCCAGCGCCTCCAGCCCCACCGCGAAGCGGTACGGGAGTCCGGCGGCGGCCACCGCCTCCGCTGCGCCCGTGGAACGATCGACCACGACCGCGACCCCGACAACCTCGCCACCCGCCTCGCGGACGGCCTCGACGGCGGTCAGTGCCGACCCGCCGGTGGTCGAGGTGTCCTCGACCACCAGGACGCGGCGCCCTGCGACGTCGGTGCCCTCGATCCGTCGCTGCATCCCGTGCGACTTCTCGGCCTTGCGGACGACGAACGCGTCGACGCGTCCGCCCGCGGCGGCCCGGGCGTGCAGCATGGCGGTCGCCACAGGGTCGGCACCCAGGGTGAGGCCGCCCACCGCGTCGAAGTCCCAGTCGGCGACGAGGTGGTTCATCACGCGACCGACGATCGGGGACGCGTGTCCGTCGAGGGTCACCCGGCGCATGTCGACGTAGTAGTCGGCCTGCTTGCCACTGGCCAGGGTCACGCGGCCGTGCACCACGGCCAGGCGCCTGATCTGATCGACCAGCTCGTCGTGGTCGGCCCGGTGGTCCCCATCGGTTGAAGTCATCGTCTCCCCTGTCCCTCAAGCCGGCAATGCCTGGCGTTCGTGGCTGGGCCCGGCGTTCACCTGGCCCTGCGCGGCGTCCCGAGCACCCTACCGCCCAGGTCCGCCCCCGCCGTCGACGAGCTCCTGGAGCCGGGGGAACAGGTCGCTCAGGCGGTCGTACAGCTCGCCCTGCACCGATCCGATGGCTGCGTAGCGTTCCACCAGGTCGGGATCGGGTTCGGTGACGTCCCCGGACGCCGCCATCGCCCGCGCGGTCGCGGCCACGTCGGTCCCGGTGACGGCAGCCATGCCCATGGCCGCCGCACCGAGCGCGGAGACCTCCTCGCCGGCGCAGGTCTCCAGCGGGACCCCCAGACACGAGGCGAGGATGGAGCGCCACAGCGGCGAACGCTGTCCCCCGCCCATGATCCGCAGCGTGGTCACCCGCGTTCCGGTGTCGGCCTCCAGTGCGCGCATGTTCCTCGCCGCCTCCAGGGAGATCCCCTCGAGCACCGAGCGGTACATCGCGGCGCGGGTGTGCGTGCCGGTGAAGCCCACCATCGCCCCCCGAGCCCGCGGGTCCCAGTAGGGAGACTGCACCGCGTTCCAGTACGGCAGGGTCACCAGGCCGTCGCTCCCCGCGGGCACTTCGGACGCCGCCCGCTCCAGCTCCGCGTCCGGGGCGCCACGCAACGCCGGATCGCCCAGCTCGGCGCGGAACCACCCCGTCAGATGGGCCCCGGAGTTCTGGACGACCTCCAGCACGTACTGCCCCGGCAGCCCCGCCGCATCCGTCCGGTAGGACCGTCCCCACTGGTACTCGGGCGAGTGCACCCCTGCCACCACCGCCGTGCCGAGATTGAGGTACCCCTCATCGGGCCGGGTGACCCCGGCTCCCAACCCGGCCGCCTGGCCGTCGCCGCAGCCGGCCACCACGGGGATGGGCCCCGGGAGTCCCCAACCGCGAGCCACGCTCCCGCGCACCTCCCCCAGCACGCTGGCGGCATCGCCGAGTTCCGGCAGTTGGTCCCGCCGGACCCCTGCCAGCTCCAGGAGGTCGTCGGCCCAGGTGAGACCCGCCATGTCGAACAGTCCCAGGCTGTCGGCCGTGGCCCGGGAGTCGATCCACTCGCCGGTGAACGCGTGCACCAGATAGGCATGCACCCCCGCCACGCGATCGGCGCCCACCAGCACATCCGGCTCGTGCTCGGCCAGCCACGCCAACTTGTAGAACGACGGCGTGACGTCGGGCACCATCCCCGACAGCTCATGGACCCGGTCGCTTCCCAACCGCAGCACCTGATCCCCGGCCCGGCCGTCGAGCCACAGGATCGCCCGACGCCGCGGCGCCCCGTCGTCATCGCACAGCACGAACGTCTGCCGATGCGGCGTGACGCAGATGCCGGCCACGCGGCGGCGATCCGCGTCGGACAGTGACGCCACCGCCTGGCCGATCGCCGAGTGGGACGCCGCCACCCAGTCCTCGGCGTCCTGCTCGTAGAAGCCCTGCGCTGGCGTGGCGAGACCGTACGACGCACGACCCTGGCTCACGGTGCGGCCCTGCGGGTCGACGACGATCGCCTTCGTCGCCGTGGTCGACGAGTCGACCGCAAGGATCAACGGCTCACTCATCGGAACCGACCTCCTCCGAAACCAATTGCATGGACATCATCCTTGCCCCTGCCGACACCCGATCGAACCACACTCCCGAACACCAGCCCCGTCACCGGAACGCGGTCGCTCCGCCGGGGGGCGGAGGGGACGCCTCCGCCCCGGCATCCTCGTGCGGCTTCGCCCCGGCTACCAGTCTGTCGACAGCTGGGCCGACGCTCACCCGGAAGGGGAACGCGGCCCCGGCGGCGCGGCGGGCGAGCACAGCCCAGTCGAGGGCGCTGTCGCCAGTGGCGACGACGACGATGTTGCCGAACCGTCGCCCCTTGAGAGTCGACGACTCGGCCATCAGGCCGATGTCCGTGAACGACCGTTGGGCGGCGGCGAGCAGCCGACGTGTCCACGTGAGCGGAGCGCTGTCGGTGACGTTCAGCACGACCGTCCCGACACCGGTGAGGACCCGCCGGTACTCGGCGAAGGCCTCGGCGGTGGCCAGCTCCCCCGGCACCCGGGCCCCGGCGAACGCGTCGATGATCAGCAGGTCGCAGTACCCGTCGGGCATGGCGGCCAGCCCCGTGCGTCCGTCCTGGGGACGCACCTTGATCCCCGACCGCGGCGGCAGGGGTGCCCTGAGTCGGACCTCGGCGGTGAGAGCCTCATCGGGCTCGAGCACCACCTGGGCGCTGGTCGGGCGGGTGTGCGCGAGGTAGCGCGGCAGGCTGAGGCCACCTCCCCCGACATGCACCGCCCGGATCCGTTCGTTCGCGGGGGCGACCACGTCGATGACGTCGGCGATGCGTTGCACGTAGTCGAACTCGAGATGGGTGGGATCGTCGGGGTCGACCCACGACTGGTCGGTGTCCCCGATCCGCACCACCCAGGCGCCGCGGTGGTGCGGATCGGGAACCAGACGCTCGACCACTCAGGCCAGCGCGTCGATGATCGCGTTGAACGTCGCCGACGGGCGCATGACCGACCTCGCGAGGTCGTCACTGGGACGGTAGTAGCCTCCGAGCACCGCCGGGGACCCCTGCACCGCGAGCAACTCGCTGGTGATCTGCTCCTCGGACGCCGCGAGCGCCTCGGCCACCAGGGCGAAGGTGGCGGCCAGGTCGGGGTCTGCGGTCTGCCCGGCGAGTTCCTGGGCCCAGTAGAGGGCCAGGTAGAAGTGGCTGCCGCGGTTGTCGATCTGGCCGACCTTGCGAGCGGGCCCCTTGTTCTCGTTGAGCAGCTTCTCGGTGGCCTTGTCGAGTGAGTCGGCCATCACGGTGGCACTCGGGTTGTCGTCGACGCGGGCCAGGTGTCGCAGGCTCTCGGCGAGTGCCAGGAACTCGCCCAGCGAATCCCACCGCAGGTAGTTCTGCTCGACCAACTGCTGCACGTGCTTGGGAGCCGAGCCGCCCGCCCCGGTCTCGAACAGGCCACCGCCGCTCATCAGCGGCACGACCGACAGCATCTTCGCGCTGGTTCCCAGCTCGAGGATCGGGAACAGGTCGGTGTTGTAGTCGCGCAGCACGTTGCCGGTGACCCCGATCGTGTTCAGCCCCTGGCGGATGCGCTCGACCGACAGCTTGGTGGCCTCCTCGGGGCCGAGGACCCTGATGTCGAGGCCCTCGGTGTCGTGCGCGGGGAGGTACTGCTTGACCTTGTCGATGAGATTACGGTCGTGCGCGCGCGTCTCGTCGAGCCAGAAGACGGTCGGGTCACCCTGGATCCGGGCGCGACTCACGGCGAGCTTCACCCAGTCGCGGATCGGCGCGTCCTTGGTCTGGCACGCGCGCCAGATGTCCCCGGCGGCCACCGCGTGACTCATCAGCACCTCACCGGCGGCGTTGGTCACCTGCACCACACCGGACGCCGGGATCTCGAAGGTCTTGTCGTGGCTTCCGTACTCCTCGGCCTGCTGCGCCATCAGGCCGACGTTCGGTACGTCGCCCATCGTGGTCGGATCGTAGGCGCCGTGGGCGCGGCAGTCGTCGATGACGGTCTGGTACACGCCGGCGTAGCTCGAGTCGGGGATCACGGCGAGGGTGTCATGCTCCTTGCCGTCGCGCCCCCACATGTGACCGGATGTGCGGATCATCGCCGGCATCGACGCGTCGACGATGACGTCGCTCGGCACGTGCAGGTTGGTGATGCCCTTGTCGCTGTTCACCATCGCGAGGCGGGGCCCGGCCGCGAGTTCCGCGTCGAAGCTGGCCCTGATCTCGTCGCCGTTGGGCAGTGCGGCAAGCCCGTCGAGGATCCCGCCGAGCCCGTTGTTCGGGCTGAGGCCGGCGGCGTCGAGGTCGGCGCCGTACTTCTCGAAGGTCTTCGGGAAGAACACGCGCACGACGTGACCGAAGATCACCGGGTCGCTGACCTTCATCATGGTGGCCTTGAGGTGGACGCTGAACAGCACGTCGAGGTCCTTGGCACGCCGGATCTGCTCGGCGAAGAACGCGTCGAGGGCGGCGGCGCTCATGATCGTGGCATCGACGACCTCACCTTCGAGAACGGTGAGTCCGCTCTTGAGTACGGTCCGCGTACCGTCGTCGGCGACGAGGGTGATCGTGAGCGTGTCGGCGGAGGGCAGCACGACCGACTGTTCGTTGTGGCGGAAGTCGCCGGCCTCCATCGTGGCGACCGTGGTCTTGGAGTCGCTGCTCCAGGCGCCCATCGAGTGCGGATGCTTCCTCGCGTAGTTCTTGACCGCGGCGGGGGCCCGCCGGTCGGAGTTGCCCTCGCGCAGCACCGGATTGACGGCGCTGCCCTTGACCGCGTCGTAGGCGGCGCGGATGCTGCGCTCGTCGTCGGTCGCCGGATTGTCGGGGTAGTCGGGCACCGGAACGCCCTGGCTCTGCAGTTCCGCGATCCCGGCCTTCAGCTGGGGCATCGATGCACTGACGTTCGGGAGTTTGATGATGTTCGCCTCGGGCGTGGTCGCGAGCTGTCCGAGTTCGGCCAGGTCGTTCGCGGTGCGCTGATCCTCGGGGAGCCACGGGCTCATGGCGGCCTGGATACGCCCGGCCAGCGAGATGTCGCGGGTCTCGACGGCGATGCCCGCCTGGCCCGTGAACGCCTGCACGATGGGCAGCAGCGAGTAGGTGGCGAGCATCGGTGCTTCGTCGGTGTGCGTGTAGATGATTGTGGCCATGTGGGCAGGCTCCCTCGACGGTGACGGGCAGGAATGCTATCCCTGTCACACTATCCAATCCATCCGAGCCCCCCGCCTCCGGCGTCCAGCGCCCGAGGCGGCGCGAAAAGCCTCCTGATCCGCGGGCAACCGCCCCTCGGGACGTCGCCACCGCAGAAACCTGCCCGGTCGCCTGCGGATCGGGAGACCGCGAATCCGAGGGTGCCGGCGTCCGTGGACGCCGGCACCCTCGGATCAGGCCTGGGTCACCTGGGAGATCACCAGTCCGTCACCCGCGACATCGAAGGTGACCGTGTCACCGTCGACGATCTCGCCCGCCAGCAGCTTGCGGGCCATGAGGTCCTCGACCGTGGTCTGCACCAGCCGACGCAGCGGTCGGGCGCCG
>DAIESZ010000307.1 GCA_027346035.1 Propionibacteriaceae bacterium | reverse complement strand
CGAGCGTCTCATCATCGGGGGCCAGAATGCCGTCCTGGAGCGCTTGGGCGGTCGCCTGCAGGGACGCGATGGGGGTGCGCAGCTCGTGCGCGAGGTCCGCGGTCAGGCGGCGGCGGACCTCGTCCGTGACCTGAAGGCGGTGGGCGAGCCGGTTCGAGGAGCCGGCCAGGGTGGCGAGCTCCGGCCCGAGGCCCGGGTCGTCGACGTGTACGTCATGGTGGCCGTCGGCCAGCCGCTCCAGAGCCGACGCGGTCTGCTGGACCGGCGCGGCCACACGGCGGGCGACGAGCCAGCTGATGGCGGCGGCGACCAGCGCCGCCACGAGAACGCCGATGGCGAGTGCCAGTAGCAGGGCCTGGTTGAAGGCGTTGTCGACGTGCTGGCGCACGCCCGGATCGATCTGCGGTAGCTGGGCGCCTTGCATGTGCAGGTGGAACAGGGCCGGGCCGAACAGCAACGCCGCGGTCAGGACGGTCACAGCTCCCGCTACCACGATGAGCAGGTTGTTGAGGAACAGCCGCGGCGCCAGCCGCAGACGCGACAGGCGCCCGGCCCTGCGGGGACCCTCCTCGACGACAGATGCGGGATCGGCGTGGCCGCGCTCCCGCGCAGCGTCCTTCATCCTTCCCCCATCCGGTAACCAATACCCCGGATCGTCCGAATGTACTTCGCCTCCCGCGCGTCGTCTCCGAGCTTGCGACGCAGGCGCCCGACGTGCACGTCGACCAGGTGCTCGTCGCCCGCCCACTCGCCGCCACCCCAGATCCGCTCGAGCAGCAGCGATCGAGAGAACGCGACGCGGGGTCGTTCACTCAACGTGTCGAGCAGATCGAACTCGGTCCTCGTCAGCTCAACCGGGCGCCCGTCGAGGGTGACCTCCCGGGCCAGGACCTCGATCACGAGGGCGCCGAACACCCGCGCCGCCTCGTGCCCTGACCCCGAGGCCGCAGCACCGGGGCGGTCAGTAGCCGACTGCCGCGGACGGCGCAGGACGGTTCGCACCCGGGCCATCAATTCGCGGGGAGAGAACGGCTTGGTGACGTAGTCATCGGCGCCGACGGCAAGCCCGATCAGCATGTCAACCTCGTCGGCGCGGGCGGTCAGCATCACGACATAGGCGTCCGTGAACGTTCGCAGCGTGCGGCAGACCTCAATCCCATCCATGCCCGGCAGGCCGAGGTCCAGGACGATGACGTCCGGATCGGTCCGCCGGGCGAGGTCCAGAGCCGTCGGGCCGTCGGGAGCGCTGTCGACCTCGAAGCCGTCCGCCTGCAGATAGCCCACGACGACCCGGACGAGACTCGGCTCGTCATCGACCACGAGGGCGCGAGGTGACGTGGTGGCTGCCCGCGAGGAGTTCGGCATGCTCAGGCGTCCTCCATGCCGACAAAGGCTCCGTGCCACGTGTGATACCAGACCGCACCGGTCGTCGCGTTCACCGAGAGCATGCCAACCATCTTGCCCCCCGCCGCCGTGTCGACGGTGAAGTAGCCGGGGTAGGCGGTGATCGACTTGACGCTCTCACCGGAGCGGTTGGACCCCAACCAGGCGGCTGCCGCCTCACTGGCCTGCTGCTCGGTGAGCCCGCCCGTCCTCGTGCCGGTGTTCCACATCATCGCGGGCCCGTACTCGGTCTGGACGGCGCCGGACGCGGGGTCGACCAGCACCTCCGTCGTCGGGTCACCGTTGGCGGCCTTCAGCTCCACGTAGAGGCCGTTGGTGAACTGCATGACCTCCCCCGGCTCCAGTCCTTTCGGGGCGCCGGCCTTCGCCGCCCGGGCACGAGCCTGCGCGATGGAATCGACGCGCTGGCCGTCTCCGGCCAGCCAGACGTGTCCGGACATCATGCCGCCCGGAGCGCTCCCCATTCCCGATCCGTACGGCCCGCGCATCATGCCGCCGTGACCGTCCCATCCCATGTGTGCGTCCGGGCCGCCCATCATGCCGCCGTACTGACCGGAGCCCGTCCACGGCATACCTCGTGTGTCTACGGGGGCACCCCATGGTGAGCCGGACTGCCACGGGGCGGGTCCCAGCATGCCGAGGGCCGCCATGGCGACCGAGGCGACGAGCAGCACCAAGGCGGCACCGAGCGCCGCAACCGCCCGGCGGTCCCGCCGCATGCCCGCGGTCCCCACGCTGTCGTTCAGTGTCATGGCCGTTGCTGTCGCGGACCGCGGGACTCCGCCAGCACGGCTCGCTGCGCCCGGTAGGTCTCGGCGTCGATCTCGCCGCGGGCGAAGCGGCGGTCCAGGATCTCCTCAGGCGTCTCCGTGACGCTCGTGCCGCCCGTTGGGTGCTGGCGTGAGGGAAGGAGTCGGACCACCGCCCAGATGATCACTCCGAGGAGCACCAGCCAGAACAGGCCCATGAAGAACCATCCCGCAAAACCCATCCCGGATCCGTACCAACCCATCATCTCGATCGCCTCTCTTCGTTCGCGACGGCCGCTGCTGGTCATCGCCTCACTCCCCACCTTGCCGCCCCCCTGTGACGCCTTCCCTGCGAGAACCTCAAGTTCTTGTGACGATCTCCGGTGGTCGTCGCGGTGACGTGGTGGGCGCCCGGTCGGAACCCCGCTCGCCACCGCTTCGCCGGCGCCAGGCGCGAGCCGTCAGCGACCGTGACCAGCCCCTCACGCGAGCCGTATTCGCCAGATGGGGGTCCACCACACCGATCGCGGGGCAGGCCGTGGTGCGTCCACCTTCCTCAGCCTCAGTGCCCTTCTCGGGCGTCGCCTCGAGCTGTGCGCCCCTACCCGGGGGCGTCGCGTGGCCGACCGACGCCCGTATGCCGTCCGGCCCCGTGCGCCCTCACGACGGGCCGGGCGGCGGCTCGGGAGCCTGCCCGCGAACGAATCGTTCGGGGTCGGCGGCGAACTCGTCCCGGCACGGGGCGGAGCAGAAATACACCGTCTCGCCGTCACGACGCAGGTGAGGGCTGTCCTGCTTCTCGACGGACATCCCGCACACCGGATCGATGGCCATCTCGCTCATCGCGCGGAACTCCCCGTCTTCGAGCCAGAGGATCCGGTCCGCGATGTCCTTCAGGCGCGCGTCGTGGCTGACGATCACCACGGCGGCGCCCTCGTCGGTGGCGGCGCGCTTGAGCAGTCGCGCGATCTCGTGCCCGATCCGTGAGTCGAGGTTGGCGCTCGGCTCGTCGGCCAGGATCACGTCCGGCTGGTTGGCGATGGCCCGGGCGATGGCCACCCGCTGCTTCTCACCGCCGGAGAGCTTGTGCGGCCTGAAGTGGAGTCGAGACGCCAGCCC
>DAIESZ010000379.1 GCA_027346035.1 Propionibacteriaceae bacterium | reverse complement strand
GTCCGATGACCTGCTGACGAAGGCGCCCGCCAGGAAGTGAGCCCCGGAGGCTCCCACGTGACGGTCGCGCCGCCGGGACAGCCCTACCCGGACGCCGGACCGCGGTGCAGGTGCACGGTCGTTCGGCTCGCGCGGCTGGCGGGTCGCCCGACGCCTCGACTCGTCTGCTCGACCGGACACTAGGCTGAATCGGTGAACCGGACGGTGTCGACCTGGGCGGCCTACGGCACGCTCGCCCTGCTGGGATTCTGGCTCAACGGGATGGGGTCGATCCTCGCGCCGCTGCGCAGCGACCTCGGCGTCGACCGTGCCCAGGTTGCCTTCTATCCGTCGCTGTTCGCCGTCGCGCTGGTGGTCACGGGTCTCACCGGCGAGCGGGTGGTCGGCGCTCTCGGACGCCGGGGCGCAATGAGTGTGGCGGTGGTCGCGATGGCCGCGGGGGCCGCGCTGCTCTGCGTCCCCAGCCGTTGGGTGACGGTCGCCGGTGCCCTCGTGCTCGGCGTGGGGTGCGCCCTGACCCTGCAGACGGTGCTGGTGGCCCTGGCCGAGGAGTTTCCCACCCAGTCGGGCCGTGCGAACTCCGAGGCGAACGGCATCGCGTCGATGATGGCGATCCTCGTGCCGTGGCTGGTCGGCGGGGCGATGGTGACCGGCCTCGGGTGGCGGCTCGGCTATCTCGTTCTTCCGCTGGCCATCGCCGTGCTGGTGCTCGTCGCCCTGGCCCGCGTCCGGCCCACCGCAGGAGCACTGCGCGCGACGCCGGTGCTGAGCCTCGCGGGCGAACACCAGCCGATCCGGTGGCGCTGGGTCGTGCTGGTCTTGGCGGTGAGCGCCGAGTTCTGCTGTCTGCTGTGGGCGGCCGACGCATTCACCGCCTGGCATGGGCTGTCGCCCGCCGCGGCCGCCACCTGCTTGTCGGCGTTCCTCGTCGGCATGGCAGCCGGGCGGATGCTGCTGTCGAAGCGGGCGAGCGCGCGATCGCTGCGGGTGGTCATCTGGCGCCAGGTCGCCGTGGCCGCGGTGGGGTTCACCCTCGTCTGGGGCGCTCCGTGGTGGCCGGTGGCCGTCGCCGGCCTGCTCATCATCGGCCTCGGCATCTCGGTGCTGTACCCCGTGGGCGTCGCCCATGCGATTGCGGCGTGGCCCGATCGGCCCGACGTCGCCGCCGGCCGGACGCTGCTCGCCTCGGGCCTCGCGATCGCGGGCGCTCCTTACCTGCTCGCCCGACTGTCCGACGTTGCCGACATCCGGGAGGCCTACCTCGTGGTGCCGGTGGTGCTCCTGATGCTCGCGATCGTCGCGCCGCTGGCAGACCCGCGTCCGGCAGCCGGGGTCTCGCTCAGACGGTGAACCCGGCCACGACCGCCCGGCGGCGCCGGACCGCCAGCACCGAGTCGAGCGACAGCGCGATGAGCGCCAGCCAAACGAGCCCGAGGCCCGCCCAGCGGGCCGAGGTCATGTGCTCGTGTTGCAGGAGGACGCCGACCAGCAACTGCATGATCGGGGTGATGAACTGGATCAGCCCGATCAGCACGAGCGGGATCCGCTGGGCCGCGGCGGCGAACAGCAGCAGCGGGATCGCGGTGACGATGCCCGAGGCCACGAGCAGTGTCGTGTGCAGGGCCCCGTGCCCGGTGAACGTCGTCTCCCCGCGCACCGACATCACGGCGATCGCCGCCAGCGCCAGCGGGGTCAGCACGGCGGTCTCACCGGCCAGCGACTGCCAAGGGCTGAGGGCCGTGCCGACCTGCTTCTTGATCAGGCCGTAGGTCGCGAAGCTCGCGGCCAGCACGAGGGCGATCCACGGCACCCCACCCGCCGCGAGGGTGAGGTAGAGGGCGGCGATCACGCCGATCCCGACGGCCACCCACTGCAGCCGGCGCAGCCGTTCGCGCAGCACGAGCACCCCCAAGGCCACGGTGACGAGGGGATTGAGGAAGTAGCCGAGGGCGGCGTCGGTCGTCCGTCCGACCCGCACCGACCACACGTAGACGCCCCAGTTCAGCGCGATGACCAGCGCGGCGACGGCAACCCGGACGGCCAGCCGGGGCCGGCGCAGCAACTCGCGGATCCAGGCGCCATCACGCCACCAGACGAGCACGATCGCGCAGATCAGCAGCGTCCAGATGATGCGGTGCGCGAGGATCTCGACGGCGTTCGCCGGTGCCAGCGCCGCGAAGTAGATCGGGAACAGGCCCCACAATCCATAGGCGAGGAAGGCGGAGGCGACCCCGCGCTGGGAGTCGTCGGCGGGCTGTGGGGGAGTCACCGGTTCAGCCTAGTGGGAGTGCACCGGACAGCCGATCGGCCGGCGGGCTGGTGCCAGAACTTCCGCCGCGGACATGTGCGGGGGCGCCGCCGGGTTGACGCCTCCGATCCCGTGCCGTCGCAGGGCCTCCGGCCCGCCGGGCGCGGGTGCCCGTCGTCGTCCGGGCGTGGCGCGCCGGCGCACCCCTACCCGGGATGTCGACGTTGTATCGTGGAAATTCCAGCCGATCACGCGAACGAGCTCGTGATTGTTCCGGCCCCTGCGCGGATCCCGCACGAAATCCCGACCGGAGGAGCACCCGTGGACACCGCCGACTACGTCGATCTCGAGAACCGCCACCTGGCGCACAACTATCACCCGCTCGACGTCGTCATCGCCTCGGCCGAGGGCGCCTGGGTCGTCGATGTCGACGGACGCCGCTACCTCGACGCGCTGGCCGGCTATTCGGCGCTGAACTTCGGTCACCGCCATCCCCGGCTCGTCGACGTGGCGATCGCCCAACTCGGCCGGGTCACGCTGACGAGCCGGGCCTTCCGGAGCGACCAGCTGGGTCCGTTCGCCCGCGACCTCGCGGCGCTCACCGGCAAGCAGCGGATCCTGCCGATGACCTCCGGGGCCGAGGCCGTCGAGACCGCGCTGAAGACCGCCCGCCGATGGGGCGAGCAGGTCAAGGGGGTGCCTGCGGGTGCGGGCGAGCTCATCGTCATGGACGGCAACTTCCATGGACGGACCACTACGATCATCAGCTTCTCGACCGACCCCGACGCCCGGGAGGGCTTCGGTCCCTACACCCCCGGGTTCGTCACCGCCGCCTACGGCGATCTCGTCGCGCTGCGCGAGCTGGTCACCGACCGCACCGTCGCGGTGCTGCTCGAGCCGATCCAGGGCGAGGCGGGGGTGGTGATCCCCCCCGAGGGATTCCTGCGCGGGGTCCGGCAACTGTGCACCGAGCGCGGGCTGCTGATGATCGCCGACGAGATCCAGTCGGGCCTGGCGCGCACCGGACGCACGTTCGCCTGCGACCACGAGCAGGTCGTCCCCGACATCTACGTGCTCGGCAAGGCACTGGGAGGCGGCATCGTCGCCCTGTCGGCGATCGCGGCCGACGACGCGGTGCTCGATGTGCTGACGCCCGGGTCGCACGGGTCGACCTTCGGGGGCAATCCGCTCGCGGCCGCGATCGGTCGGGAGGTGGTGGCGATGCTCGCCACCGGCGAGTTCCAGCAGCGGGCGACGGTGCTGGGGGAGCGGCTCGGCGTCGGTCTCGAGCGGCTCGTCGGCCACGGCGTCGTCGGCGTCCGGTACCGGGGCCTGTGGGCCGGCGTCGACGTCGACCCCCAACTGATGAGTGGCAAGGAACTGTGCCGCCGGATGGCCGCGCACGGCGTCCTCGCCAAGGACACCCATGGGTCGACGATCCGCCTGGCGCCCCCGCTGGTGGCCACCGAGGCCGACATCGACACGATCGTCGCCGCTGTCGACGCCGCCCTGCGCGCCTGATCGCCCCGGTTGCGGCGGCCGGGCTCACAGCCCGAGTTCGGTGCCCTCGTTGAACCGAACGGTGCCGATCCGCCGGCTGGTGAGCCAGAAGATCAGCCCGAGCACCGCGTAGCCGATGGACATGCCCCAGAAGACCGGGCGGGACGCGCCGGTGACCGGCAGCACCAACGCGGCGAACAAGGCTGCCGCGACCACCGCCGCGTTGAAGATGCCGTCGTACAGCACGAACACCCGGCCCTTGATGTCCTCGTCGACGTGGGCCTGCACGAGGGTGTCGACGCAGATCTTGAAGGACTGGGCGAACCAGCCGATGAAGAAGCCGCTCACCTCGAGCGCCCACGGGTGGAACAGCGAGCCCGGGAAGAACTGGACGACGGCGGTGGCGACCAGCAGCAGCGCTGCCGTGCTGCTGAGGCCCAACCTCCGGGTCATCGGGGGCACGAGGGCGGCCGACAGGACGAAGCCGACACCGGTCGCGCCGGCCCAGGCGCCCAGCCCGAGCAGGGCACTGTTCACCTGCTGCGCCCCGTGGAACAGGTTGCGGTACATCAGCAGTACGGCGACGGTGAGCAGGCCGAAGCCGAACCGCTGCACGGCGATCGCGATGAGCCCCAGCAGCGCCGGGGGTCGGCGGCGCAGGTGCACGAAGGCGAGGAGCATCCCGCGGCCCACCTCGGCCACCGACCGACCGGGCGCGATGGGCCGGTCGGTGAGGTCGGGGCCGAGGGCCGTGCGGCTGAAGCCGAGGGCCAGAACGGCGGACACGATCCAGATCAGGGTCGTGACGCCGAACGTGATGGCGTCGGCCCGGTAGGTGGGCATGTAGCGCGAGCCGATCAGCCGGATACCGCCCGCGATCGCGCCGCCGATGATGACGCCGGCCGGGCCGATCATCGGCATCAGCGCGGAGGCGTTGAGGAACTCGCTACGGGGAACGGTGTGGTGCATCGCCGCCGACAGCCCCGCGAGCAGGAACCGGTTCAGGCTGAGCGCCACGAGCAGCAGCAGATAGAGGGCCGCCATCGCGGTGGATCCGCGATGCCCGGAGCCCACGATCAGCGCGATCGCCACGCCCATGCCGGCCCGGGTGAGGTCGACGACGACCGCCGCCTGGCGACGCGACCAACGGTCGAGCAGCAGGCTGACGAACGGGCCGAGGAGGCTGAACGGCAACAGGGTGATGGCCAGCACCGTGACGATCGACCACGCGTCGGGCTGCGACTCCGGTGAGAACAGGATGTAGCTGGCCATGCCCACCTGCAGGGTGCCATCGGCCGCCTGCGTGAACACCCGCATGGCGAACAGACGCCGGAACGCCGGCAGGGCGAGCAGACGCCGGAGGATCACCACTACGTGCATGGTCTTTCCTTCCGGCGCGGACACTGGGGCACCAGGCCACGCCCGGTGGGTTCACCCTAGTGTCTCGGCCTGTGAAGGTGGCTGGAACTAGTCTGGGTGCATGGACAACCAGCGAGTCGAGGACGCACGCCGCCGTGAGGAACTCGCCCTGGGCCAGGAACGCCACGAAGCCGTGCAGGCGCAACGGTTGATCGACGACTTCATCGCCCAGGCCACCGAGCAGCGGGTCCAGCCGGAGCCATTGTGGGCGATCACGCACAACGGCACGCGGGTGAAGACCGACAAGCTCGGGTGGTATCTGCGGAAGAACCGGTCGATCGCGATCGGCACCGACGGGGGCTACTACATCCTCACCGTGGCGATGGCCGGTGGACTGTTGACGCGGTTCCGGGGCGTGAAACTTCAGCCGGTTCCGCCCCCGCTGATCGTCGGGCGCGGAGCCCGTGATGGTGAAAGCGGCCCGCTCGCCGATTTCCTGGAGTGGCGCCTCGCCGACGGCTGAGGCACGGAGAGCCAGACCTGCCGAAAATGGGCTCCGGGGGGCCGCTGACTCACCGCAGCGACCCCCCGGGCGTCGAGGGTGGGTGGTGGCAGGTTAACCGGTGAACTCCTGCGCACAACCTCTGAGGACAAGCTACCCCCATTCGGGGGTGGCACCTGAACTGACCAGATGGTTTTCTCAGCTTTGGACATCTTCCTTGCGGATTCAATCGTCGTGAACGGATGTGCAGTCACGCTGGAAGATTGTCGAGCAGCTCGTGCCGGTGGGTGCGCAGGGCGCGCACGGCGCTGGAGCAGCGGTAGCGGGCCATGTCGTGGCTCATCCCATGCCGCTCCGCGGCCTGCTTCGCGGTGAGCCCGTCGCGGTAGACCGAGATGAGCACGTCGGCCGATGCCCGAGGCACCAGGCGGAGCCGCTGAGACAGGGTCACGATGTCGACCGCGGTCACCGGAGGTTCGACGGGCTCGACAGCGGGCTCGATGTCGGTGACGATCCACAGCCCGCCACCCTCCCGCACCAGGGCCTTGCGGGTGTTCAGCGCCAGGGTCACCAGCACCCGGGAGCCGGGCTCGGGCCGCCAGCGCATCGCCACCGGCCAGCAGGCTCCCAGGTAGTCGTCGAGTTCCCGGGCGGGGTCGCGTCGGGCGAGGTGCGCCAGCCGGGGGAGCACGGCCTGGAGCACGCAGCGCCCAGCGGTGGGGCAGCCAGCCTGGGCCCGGGTGAGCACCGCCAGCATCGCAAGATCGTCGTGACGGCAGGCGTCGATGACATCGTCGAGGCGCGCGCACCCCTCGAGCGCCGGGCACTCGCGCGCCCACTCGACGGCGATCTCGTCGTGACGTCTGCACGTGTCGAGCCAGTCGGCGTCCCATCGGGAACGGGCGGTGTCGTGGGTGGGTGGGTGTGCCATGGTGGCCTCCGGAGGTGGGGATGTTGCCCCCACCGTGCCGATCGACTGTCGGCCCCGGTGCTGTCCGCGGCATGGGCGGTGTTGTCCGGGTGGTGCCCGGTGTTGTCGACCTGCGAGGCCGCGAGGACCGCTACCGCGTCGGCTCCCAGTCGGGATGCAGCGCCCGGGCGACCACCATCGCGCTGGCCGCCGCCCAGGCCTGGGGTCGGCAGGCCGCCGGGTAGGGCTGCGGCGGGAAGATCCGCTCGGCGTCCTCACCCCCGAACAGTTCGGGCATGCGGTAGTGGAATCCCTCGGCCGCTCGCAGCACCTGGGCGGCCAATTCGGCCGCCTCCTGCCGGTAGCCCTCGCGGAGCATGCCGTCGATGATCATCGCGGTGTCGTGGGTCCACACCGAGCCGACGTGGTAGCCGAGCGGCCAGTACCCCGCGTTGGTCGTGGACAGGGTGCGCACGCCGTAGCCGGACGACATGCTCGGGTGCATGAGCCGCTCGACGACGGTGCGGGCCTCGCCGGCGTCGAGGATGCCGGTGCCCAGCAGGTGGCCGATGTTCGACGACACCCCGTCGACCGGGCGCTTGGCCGCGTCGAGGGCGAAGGCCGGATAGCGGCCGAGGTCGTCGGACACCCAGAACGCCTCGCGGAACCGGCGGGCGAGGCTGTCCGCCCATGACCGCCAGAAGTGCGCCTCGTCCGGTGCGTCGAAATGGTCGAGCAGCCGGGCGGCGGCGCGGGATGCGGCGTAGGCGTAGCCCTGCACCTCGACGAGGGCGATCGGACCCTCGGCCTGCTCGCCGCTCGCCCACCGGATCGAGTCGCCGGAATCCTTCCATCCCTGGTTGGCCAGTCCGTGCTGCGTCTCGTCGAAGTATTCGAGGAACCCGTCGCCGTCGGCGTCCGCGTGGTCGCGCAGCCACCCGAGGGCGGCCCTCAACGTGGGCAGCAGGGTGCGCACCTCGTCGTCCGCGAGGCCGGCGGCGTGCGCATCGGCGAGCAGCAGGATCCACAGGGCGGTGGCGTCGATCGTGCCGAAGTACTCGGGCGGGATGACCACGCCGGTCTCGCGGCCGTCGACCTCCTGGTGGGTGTCGTGCAGGTCGAGCGCCACCCGGCGCACTTCGTGCAGGATCTTGCCCGGCTGTTCCGCGGTGTCGGTGTCGAGCTTCGTGCCCTGACGCGACGCCAGCACCCGCAGGGTGCTGGCGGCCACCGGGACATTCGACGGCAGCAGCAACCGGGCCGCGATGAGCGAGTCGCGCCCGAACAGGGTGAAGAACCAGGGAGAGCCGGCTGCGAAGAACGCCTCGGCAGGCTGCGACCGTTCGGCGAGCCGCAGGGCCCCGAGGTCGAGGAACGCCTTCTCCAGGAGCCGCACGAGCGTCCGGCTCGCCCCATCGACCCGCGGCGTCACGAGGGGCGACGCGGTGGTCGCGACGAACGGGGCGGCTGCGTCGTCGAATTCGAGTCGCAGCGACACCGATGCCTCACCCCGCGGGGGCACCACGACCGGGAGAACGGCCCGGTGGTTCGCGTCGTCCACGACGAGCGTGCCGCCGCTGATGCTCACCGCGGCGGTGGTGGCGGCGTCCCGCCACGACCACGCCGCCCGGGTGCCGTCGGTGACGGCGGCGGGGACGACGGGGATCCGCGGATGGCCGGACTTGATGTCGGTCATCGGGGTGGCGTCCGGGGTCAGTGTGACCACGAGGTCGAGGCCGACGGGCCGGGTGGCCGCCGACCGCACGGTGTAGGTCTCGGTGACCGACGAGCCGGTGAGGTCACGGTGTCGCTCGAGGACGACCAGCGGATCGACGCCGAATTCGGGCGTGCGCACGACGTATTGGTAGCGGGCGTGCGCACCGCCCGGCTCATGGGTGGCGATGTGGTCGAGTTCGCGCCCCGTGACTTCGAGCAGGAACTGGCACACCACCCGATCATCCCCGCAGAAGATCCCCTGGGCGTTGCTGCCTCCGCTGGACGCCGGCGGCGCGACGATCTGCCCGTCGGGTCCGGACCAGCACTGGATCGGGGCCTGGAGAACGATCGACTGGTTGTGCAGGAACGGCTGCGACATGGGCTCCCTCGATTCGAGGCTGGTGGTGGGGTGGGCGGGGGCGCCGACCGGCGGGGCTCTGATGATGGGTGTGCGGAGCGCTGCGCGCCCCCACGGAGGTGTGGGGTCTTGACATACGACCCGCGACGTGGTCAATATACTAGCGTTTTGATCGTTCCAATTGAACGTTCCAATCCTTCGCGACGGAGCCGTCCGCGGGATGTGGAACCGAACAAGGGTGTTCCGAAGGAAGTGTTCGATGAGTCGTCCCACGCTGGTGAGTCTGGCCCGGGAACTCGGCGTCTCGCGCCAGACCGTGTCGAACGTCATCAACGCACCTCACCTGGTGCGGCCCAGCACCCGGCAGCGGGTGCAGGAGGCGATCGAGCGGTCCGGCTACCGGCCCTCGGCGGTCGCGCAGGCACTGCGACGGCAGAAATCCAGCACGATCGCCATGCGGATGTACCCGACGTCGGACGGCATCAACGGCGCCGTCATGGACCGCTTCCTGCATCGCGTCGTCGAGCAGGCCGAGTCGATGGGTCACCGGGTCGTGCTGTTCACGGCGGCCGACGACCGGGCCGAGATCGGGGCGCTGCGCGACCTCATCGATCGCGACAGCATCGACGCCTGCCTGCTCACCTCGACCACGGCGGGCGACCCCCGACCGGCGGAGTTGGGCGCGGCGGGCATCGCGTTCGGGGCCTTCGGGCGCCCGTGGGGCGAGGAGAACACCGCGAGCCACCTGTGGGCCGACGTCGACGGCCGCGCCGGCACCCGCGCGGCCACCGAGCACCTCATCGACCGCGGATACCGTCGCGTCGGATTCATCGGCTGGCCGGACGGACCGGGCGTCGGCCAGGACCGGCTGCAGGGATGGGCCGATGTCATCCGGGAGCGGCTCGGCGTCGATGATCCCGACGAGTGGCTCGTGCGATCCGACGACGGCATCGTCCAGGGCAGCGCGGCAGCCACCGACCTGCTGCGCCGCGGCTGCGATGCCCTGGTGTGCACGAGCGACTCGTTCGCCACCGGGGCCTTCGACGTGTTCCGCGGCCGGCCCGACCTCGACGGGGTGCTCCCGATCATTGGCTTCGACGACACCCCCGTCGCCCGCGCGATCGGCCTGTCGAGCATCACCCAGCCGGTCGAGGCGGCCGCGACCCTGCTGGTCCATCGGCTGGTCGCCCGGGCCACCGGCGACGACGGCGCCACGCCGATTCCCAGCTCGCGCGCGGTGGGTTCGGACGGACACCTGCTCACCCCGCTGCTGCAGTTGCGCACGCTGGAGGCCGCACCCGCGCCTGCTCCCTTGTCAGGACGACGACCCGGCGCGGAAGCCGGGTCGGATCGCCCCCTCGAACCGGCCGGTGGCTGATCCGACATCCTCCATCCACATCGGACCCATCACCGGCGTCACCCGTCGGATCGGCACTCGCCGGGCCGACATCCTCGTCCCACCGGGACGCGACGATCGCACCCGCGATCACCCGGATCACCGCTCGGGATCCGGAACCCCAACCCAGGAGAAGAAATGCGCAAGTCCCGCATCGCGGCGATCGCCACTCTCGGCACCGCGGCAGCCTTGGCGCTGTCCGCGTGCGGCGGCAGTGGCTTCAGCAGCACCAGTTCGGCCGGAGCGTCCGGCACGGCGTCGGCGTCGGCCAACACCACCCCGCTGACGATCCTCATCGGCTCGTCGGGCACCGCGGAGACCAACGCGGTGAATGCGGCCGTGTCGGCATGGTCGCAGCAGTCCGGCATCAAGGCCACCGTCATCGCGTCGAGCAACCTCGAGCAGGACGCCGCCAAGGGCTTCGCCGCCGGCAAGCCCGCCGACATCCTCTACACCTCTCCCGCCGACCTCGCCACGTGGGCGAAGGCCGGCAACATGTACGCCTACGGTGACACACTGCCGAACAAGAGCGACTTCTACGCACCGCTCGTCAAGGCGTTCACCTACAACAACCAGTTCTACTGCGCGCCGAAGGACTTCTCGACCCTCGCACTCGAGATCAACACGACCATGTGGCAGAAGGCGGGTCTGACGAACGCCGACATCCCCACCACGTGGGCACAGCTCGACGCGGTCGGGCAGAAGATCAAGGCGAAGGGCATGGTGCCCCTCACCTTCGGCCCGCAGATCGAGCGGGTTGGCGTGTTCATGGCCCAGGCCGGTGGCTCGCTGGTGAGCGCCGACGGCAAGACGGCCACGGTCAACAGCGCCGCGAACATCGCCGGTCTCACCGAGGTGCAGAAGCTGCTCAAGGACGGTACCGCCGCCTACTCGAGCACGCTGCACAACGCCGGGTGGGGCGGTGAGGCGTTCGGCAAGCAGTACGCCGTCATGACGATCGAGGGCAACTGGATCACGGGCGCCATGCAGACCGACTACCAGAACGTGAAGTACAAGGTCGTGCAGCTGCCGGCAGGCGCCCAGAAGGGCACCCTCGAATACACCAACTGCTGGGGCATCACCGCCAAGAGCGGGAACGTCGGCGGCGCTGAGAGCCTCGTCCAGTACCTGACGTCGACCAACCAGCAGCTCGCCTTCGCCAAGGCCTTCGGCGTCATGCCGTCGGTGCAGTCGGCCAAGGCCCAGTGGATCAAGGACAACCCGGCCATGGCCGCGTTCGTCGACGGCGCCAGCTACGCGCAGAACCTGCCGTCGATGCCCGGAGCGGCCGCGGTGATCACCGACTTCGACCAGAAGTTGCCGTCGCTGGCCACGACCAGTCCGAAGACGATCCTGGACGCCGAGCAGAAGAACCTTCAGGCCGCCATCAACAACGGCTGACGTCCCAACCCCCGAAGGCCGGCGTCCACCCCCGGACGCCGGCCACTCGGGCTCGACATCCCCGCACCACCGGGTGCGCTCCCATGAAAGGTTCGCCGTGACTGTGACCGCGATCTCGCATCGTCGCCGGAGAGGCGCCGCGCAGGGCCAGGGTGTCGCCGGCTGGGCGTTCGTCACCCCCGTCGTCATCATCCTCGGGATCTTCCTGGTCGTGCCGATCGTCATGGCGCTGTGGGTGAGTGTCAGCGACTGGAGCGGCTCCGGGAGCCCGTTCACCGCGCAGGTGCACTTCGTCGGCGCGAAGAACTACACGTCGGTGCTCAACGGCCAGGGGCTCACCGCTCAGACCTTCGGTCTCGCCGTGCGCAACAACCTCTACTACGTGCTGTACGTCGTCCCGCTGCAGACGGCCCTGTCGCTGTTCCTGGCGGTGATGGTGTCGCGCCGGGCGATGAAGGGTCGCAGCTTCTTCCGGATGGCCTTCTACTTCCCATCGGTCACGAGCTCGGTGGCGATCACCGTGCTGTGGCTGTTCCTGTTCTCCGGCTCCGGGGTGGTCAACAAGGTGATGTCGTACCTGTCGATCAGCGGTCCCGACTGGTTCAACGACCCGAACGGGGTCGGCACCCAACTGTTCCACCTCAAGGAATCCGGCTGGCTGGCGACCGGCAACTTCCTCGGGATCGACTGGTACCAGTGGCTGGCGGGGCCGTCCGTGGCCATGAGCGCCTTCATCATCATGGCGATCTTCACCACGTCGGGCACATTCATGCTGCTGTTCATCGCCGCCCTGCAGAACATCGGTGAGGACACCGAGGAGGCGGCGCTCATCGACGGTGCGGGCGCCTGGGCCCGCTTCCGGTACGTGACCCTGCCGTTGCTGCGTCCGACCCTCTACACCGTGATCACCCTGGGGCTGATCGGCACCTGGCAGATCTTCGACCAGATCTGGATCGGCACTCACGGTGGGCCGGCGTACACCACGACCACGCCCGCCTACATGGCCTACGACACCGCGTTCAGCGGCAACTGGGGAAAGGGGGCCGCGATCGCGTTCATCCTGTTCGGCATCATCATCGTGATGACGCTGATCCAACGGCTCATCCTCGGTGAGGCCGACGCCACCAAGATGACCCGCAAGCAACTCCGTCTCGACCGTGCCCAGCGCGCGGCGTCCGCGGCCGCTGCGGAGAAGACGACCGGGAGGGCCCACTGATGACCAGCACCTCGATCACCCGCCCGGCGGCGTCCGATACGGTCCGTCGGCGGCGGCAGCGGCGCCGGTTCGGTACCGGGACCGCGCTCGTCGTCCTGATCGCGCTCGCGGTCGTCTACATCTTCCCGTTCCTCGTGCAGATCTCCACCTCGTTCAAGACCGAGGGGGACGCCGCGAACAACCCGATGAGCCTCATCCCGCAGACGTGGTCGACGGCGGCGTACGCCCGGCTCTTCAACAACTCCGATTTCCCCCTGTGGGCGCGCAACTCGTTCATCGTCACCCTCGCGGTGACCCTGGGCCGGGTGTTCTTCGACTCGCTGGCGGGCTACGCGCTCGCACGCTTGCGGTTCCCGGGCCGCGACATCATCTTCTACCTGCTGATCGGCGTGATGTCGGTTCCGGGTGTGGTGCTGTTGATCCCCAAGTTCCTGGTGATCAACTACCTCGGCATCTATGACACCTTCGCCGCCATGATCCTTCCGCTGCTCGTCGACGCCGGTGGGGTGTTCATGATGCGCAACTTCTTCGCGTCGATCCCCGATTCGGTCGAGGAGGCCGCGAGGATCGACGGGGCCGGAACGTTCCGCATCTTCTGGTTGGTGGTGCTGCCGATGGCCCGCCCGGCGTTGATGACGATCATCATCCTGAGCTTCCAGGGGTCGTGGAACGAGTTCAGTCACTTCCTCATCGCCACCCAGAGCCCCGGCCTGCGCACCCTCACGACGGGTGTGGCCACGTTGGCGTCCGGTGGGCTCGGCGGCGGAACGCAGTATCCGCTGAAGCTGGGTGCGGCGCTGCTCATGACGGTGCCGGCGGCAATCGTGTTCTTCGTGTTCCAGCGCCAGATCATGAACACGACCGGTGGCGCGGTGAAGGACTGAATCCACCGCTCGTCCCCACCCATCCCCAGGGGCGGTCCCTTTCCCACCGGTTGTCCACAGGAGTTGTCCACATTGGGGAGAACTACACCGATGTGATTCGTGCGGCAGGTCCCGGTGGGCCGGTCGGTGGACCCCGGCCTCGTCGGGGGGCAAGCTCGCGTGTCCGGGTGAGGTGGCCCCCTCCCGGATCCTGCGGGATCTCGGACGTGCTGAGGGACCGGTCGGACCCGGGCGCCGGCCGGGTGCGGCGCACTGGATTGGGAACCCTCCGGGCATGCGGAAGGGCCCGGCTGATAGCCGGGCCCTTCCGAGAATTCAGGTCAGCTGATGACGGAGATGTTCGCCGCCTGCAGGCCCTTCGGGCCAGGCTGGGTGTCGAAGGTCACGCGGTCACCTTCGTTGAGCGAACGGAAGCCGCCGGAGTTGATCGCCGAGAAATGGGCGAACACGTCGGCCGAGCCGTCCTCGGGAGCGATGAAGCCGAAGCCCTTGTCGCCGTTGAACCACTTGACGGTACCAATAGCCATGATGTTTTCCTTCTGGTAGGAAGCTGAGCATCCGCGGTCGCGGAACTCTCTGGGTGCAGCCGAAACAAACGCTTCCCGCAAGGACTATCAACACCGGATGACCAGTGGTTCAACCAAACAAGCAACGAAGAATTCAAGCAACAGAAATGAAATCTATCAGGTGAGGTGCCCGGTGCGCGAATCCTGCCTCCCGCGGGCCGCCTCGTCACGGCGATCGGCTCGCTGCGGCGCCACGAAGCCGCGCACCCGGGACTCGAGGCGCTGGGCGACCCGAGAGCGCTGACGCGCCGTCTGCGGGCCATGCCTGGGTAGCCTCGTCTCGTGCGGATCGCCACATGGAACGTCAATTCGGTGCGCCAGCGCCTGCCCCGCCTGCTGCCGTGGCTGGCCGAGCGCCGTCCCGACGTCGTGTGCCTTCAGGAGACCAAGGCCAGCAACGCGGTGTTCGCCGACGCGCTGGCATCGCCGCTGGCCGAACTGGGCTATGACTACGTCAGTCACGGCCTGGGCCAGTGGAACGGGGTCGCGCTGCTGTCGCGCGTCGGCATCCACGATCCCCAGCTCGGATTTCCGGGGGAGCCGGGGTTTCCCGGCCCCGAGGCACGCTGCGTGTCGGCCGTCTGCCAGGGGATACGGGTGCACAGCGTCTACGTGCCCAACGGGCGCACGCTCGAGTCCGACCACTATGCCTACAAACTGGCCTGGCTCGACGCGCTGCGTGCCCACCTCGCGACGGTGGGTCCGGAGGTCGCGGTGTGCGGCGACGTGAACATCGCCCCCGCCGACGCCGACGTGTTCGACCCCGACGCGTTCGTCGGGCACACCCACGTGTCGGCCCCGGAGCGCCGCGCGCTCAATGACCTGCTCGCGCTCGGCCTGCACGACGTGATCCGCGACCACTGGCCCGATGAACGCGTCTACACCTACTGGGACTACCGGGCCGGGATGTTCCACCAGAACCTCGGGATGCGCATCGACCTCGTGCTCGCCGGCACACCGGTGGCCGCCCGGGTCCGCGCCGCCTGGGTCGACCGGCAGGCCCGCAAGGGATCCGGACCGAGCGACCACGCACCGGTGATCGTCGACCTCGACGAGGCTCCCGACGGGGACATCGGTCCTCTCGTACCGCCCCCGTCGGCCCCGGGGCGCTCGCGCGGGGGACGGATCCTCCCGCAGGACCGGTCGGCGTCCGGGTCGGCGGGCTCCGCCACCATCGATACCCCCAGGGGTGGCAGGATGCTGGGCTGACACCACCTGAAACCGCCCATGTCCGGCGTCCACCGGATGGTGAGGCCCGGAAAGGCGCGACGGTGAACTTCTTCGCCATGACACGGCGTGAGGTGCGACTGCACCCCACGCGGTTCGTGGCGCTGGTGTCCGCGTTGGTCCTCGCGGTCGGGTTCCTCGCCGCCACGCAGGTGTTCATGGCGACGGAATCGCACGCGTCGCAGGCCCGCGGGGCATTGTGGGCGTCGCGGGCCGATGTCGTCGTCGAAACCCACCTCTATCACGCGCCGGACGCGCGCTTCGACCGGGACACCGCCCTCAACGACGCGGAGGCGTTGCTCGCCCGCGACCCCGACGTCGCCTATTACGAGCGGTTTTCCCAGCTGGCCGCGCAGGTGAGCACCGGCGGGACGCTGTCCGGCGTCATGCTCAACTCGGTCGTCAGCCATCCCGGGCTGCAGTGGTACCCGATCAGCGCCGGGAGGGCGCCGCGGACAGCTCGGGAGATCATGCTCACCACGACGACCGCCCGTCAGCTGGGTGTCGGACTCGGTGGCACGGTGCACCTCGACGTGGTGCGGAATGCCACGTTGACCGTCGTCGGGCTCACCGACCAGCAGGGCTGGCAGACGGCGCCCGCGTACGTGACGATGAGCCTGCTGCTCGAGGCCGACAAGGAGTTCCCGCCGCCCAACTACCAGATCGTCGCCGATCCCTTCGCCAAGCTCGCCACGACCCCGTTCTCGTCCGGGGACGGCATCGGGATCGTCATGCTCGTCAAGGCGTCCGACCCGTCGACCGCCACGACCCTGGCCGGGCGCCTGCGCCGGGAGTTCCTGCAGAGGGTCATCCTGCACGCCGACCCGAAGACCGCCGTCGAAGTGCAACAGGAGGTCGCGACCAGCGGTCTCGGAGGGTCGTCATGGCTCGGGTCGCTGGTCACGGTCTCCGCGGCGATGGCGCTGGTCGTCGGCGCGATCACCGTGGCGACGACCTTCGGCATCCTGATCGCCCAGCGCAGGCGCCAGATCGGGCTGCTTCGCGCGGTCGGCGCCTCTCGCGGACAGATCGCCCGGTGGTTCCTCGGCGAGTCCCTTCTCCTCGGCCTCGTCGGCGCGGTCCTCGGGACGCCGGCCGGCGTGGGTGCGGCGGCGCTCACCTCCTGGCTCGTGACGAACTCGATCGGGTACGGCCTGGTCGTGCCCTGGGCACGGCTCGGCCTCATCGCCGGGCTGGGTGTGTTCGCCGCGCTGGTCGCCGCGGCCGTTCCCGCCTGGGAGGCGACGAGGATCACCCCCCTCGAGGCGCTGGCCGGCGTGTCGGTGACCGGTGGATCCGGGAGGCGTCCGGTGTGGCATGGACTCACGGTCGCGGCCCTGGTGGTGGCGGGGACCGCGACAGTGGCCGTCGGCCTGCGCCGGCACGGGTCGTGGCCGGCGATGACGCCCGTCGTCCTCATCGCCGCAGGGGTGGCGCTGGTCGGCGTCGGCGTCCTCGCGGCCGCACCGTTGACGATTGCGCCGGTGCTGCGGGGGGTGGCCCGGCTCGCCCGGCGACGGCCGGTACCGGCGCTGGCAGCGGCGACGGCGGCCCACAACCCGATCCGCTCGGGGGCCACCGCTGCGATGCTGATCCTCGCGTTCGGCCTGATCGTCACCGTGCAGGTGGCGGCGGCCACCGGTTCCGCCGCGGCGGTCACCCGACTCGACGAGCGCTACCCCGCCGACGTGAGCCTGCAGTCGGCGATCCAGGAGCCGGAGCCGGTCGACATGGCGTTCGGGAGCTCCCCGATCAGCAACCGTGACGCCAACGGCATGCTCGTCGGGTTCTCGTCCGACGCGCTCCACAACGTGCGCACGACCCCTGGGGTCGAGGACGCCGGCCTGTTCCGCACGTCGGAGCCGGTCACGATCATCGCGGGACTTCAGCTCACCGTGGTGTTTCCCGTGATGGCGCTCACCCCGGCCGTGCAACCCCTGCTCCACCATCC
>DAIESZ010000302.1 GCA_027346035.1 Propionibacteriaceae bacterium | reverse complement strand
GGTTGTGGTGGTCATGATGAGCCTTCCTCGTGGCTGACGAACAGGAAAGTACACCCCGCACAACGCTTGAGGATGGCGCGCTCACTAGGCGTTATGGCACAGCGCTTAGCGCGGAAGTGCTCATAATCCCTGGGTCGTGGGTTCGAGCCCCACACGCCCCACCAGTGTGTTCCACCGGCCCGGACGCGTCCGGGCCCGTTACAGTCGGGTCCTCCAGCAGCCGGTGACTGCGTCGTCACCCGGGCGCGTCGGTCGAATGCACGGTGCGATGCGGTCGGTACTTCGGAAGGAGTACACCCATGACCCACGGTCGAGGGCATGCCGCGGTCGGGGTGGCCGGAGGAGCACGTGCCACGGCGTCCGGCGTCCCCGAGGCTGACGCGGCCGGCTCCCAGACCGACGACGAACCACCGGAACTGCCGGTTCGGCGTCGCAACCTTGCGTTCGGCGTGATCACCGGCGGCATGCTGTTGGCCGCCCTCGACTCGACGATCGTGTCCACGGCGCTCCCGACGATCGTCGGCGACCTGGGCGGGGCCACTCACATGACCTGGGTGGTCACCGCCTACCTGCTCACCCAGACCATCGCCACGGCGTTGGCGGGCAAGTTCGGCGACCTGTTCGGCCGCAAGCCCGTCTTCGTCGTGGCGGTGGTCGTGTTCGTGGTCGCGTCCGCACTGTGCGGCATGGCCACCGGGATGACCTGGCTGATCGCGATGCGGGGGGTGCAGGGCATCGGCGGTGGAGCGCTGACCGTCACCGCGATGGCGGTTATCGGCGACATCATCCCGTTGCGTGAGCGCGGGAAGTACCAGGGAGCGATCGGCGCGGTGTTCGGCGTCGCCACCGTCATCGGGCCGCTCCTCGGTGGACTGTTCACCGACCACCTGAGTTGGCGGTGGGTGTTCTACATCAACGTGCCCGTCGCGGCGGCACTGCTTCCGTTCGCCGTGCGGCTGCTGCCCTCCCACCGGTCGGGGGAGCGCCCCGTGGTCGACTACTTGGGTATCGCCACCATCGCGGCCGGGTCGACCTGCATGATCCTGGCCACCAGTTGGGGTGGGACGCAGTACGCGTGGGGTTCGGTGCCGATCATCGGACTGTTCGTCGCCGCCGGCGTCCTGATCGCCGCATTCGTCGGCGTCGAGATGACGGCACGCAGTCCGCTGCTGCCGTTGCGGTTGTTCCGGCGCAACGTGTTCACGATGTCGACGATCCTGTCGTTCCTCGTCGGGTTCGCCCTGATGGGGTGCATGACCTTCATCCCCACCTACCTTCAGTACGTCATGGGCGTCTCGGCGACGATGTCCGGGCTGCGGATGCTGCCGATGGTGATCGGCCTGATGGGTGCCTCGATCGGGGCCGGGACCGTGGTCAGCCGCACCGGCGTCTACCGTCCATTCCCGATCGGCGGCTCGGTGACCATGGCGGTGGGCATGGCGCTGCTCTCGATGCTCGGTCCCGACAGCGGGACCCTCGCCCAGTTCGGCGCCATGTTCGTGCTGGGCCTCGGCATCGGCCTGGCCATGCAGGTGCTGACGATCATCGTCCAGGCCACGGTCGACTATCACGACCTCGGCGTTGCCACCTCCGGCGTCACGTTCTTCCGTGCCATGGGCCAGTCGTTCGGCGCGGCCGTGTTCGGCACGATCTACGCGAACCTGCTGACGCCGCGGCTCGCGAGCGCCATCGCCGCAACAGGTGTTGTTCCGAGGGCGGCGGAGGTGCCGAGTGCCGTGCACGCGCTTCCCGACGCCGTGCGCGTCGTCATCGTGGCGGCCTACACCGGAACCCTGCAGCATGTGTTCCGGTATGCGGTGCCGGTCGCCGTGGTGTCCCTGGTCGTCGCCCTGTTCCTGCGAACCGTGCCGCTGCGCGGCCTTGCGGCGTCCGGGGCGGAAGACGTCGGACAGGGCTTCGGCGTGCCCGACCAGCGGTCGTCGGCGGAACAACTCGAGTCGCGGCTGGTCTGGAACCTGCACCAGCTCACCAGCGAATGGTTCGACCGGATCGCCGCCGACTCGTCGGAGGAAGCCGTGCGGGAGTGGCTGGTGCGCTCCGTGGCCATCGGGCAGCACCGGGCGGGTGGTTTCCTGCCGGTCGCCGACCTGGCCCGGGGCTATCGCCTCCCGCTCGGCGTCCTCGAGCCGGCACTGCTGGATGCCGAACGCGCCGGGCTCGTCGAGCGACACCCGGAAGGACTCGCGCTCACCCGGCAGGGGTTCGACGCGTTCCGAGAGGTCGTCACGGCCACCATGCGCCGGATCCGCGAACGCCTCGAACTCGAGAACCGGGCCCCGCTCAGCGAGGACGACCTGCGTGAGCTCCGCCGGGTCGCGCGGCACGTGGTCCTGTCGGGGTCCAGCAGCGGGGCGCCCCGCCGGGCGAGCGTGGGGTGAGTGGCCGGTGAGAGGGTTCGGCGGTCCCCGGGACGGGTGAACGACGCACGGGTGATTTGAACTATCCTGCGGCGGCACGTAGACCTGTGCCGTGGGCATGACGAAAACATCAGACTCGGGCTACAAGTGGATCGCCCTCTCCAACACGACGTTGGGGGTGTTGATCGTCACGATCAACAGTTCGATCCTGATGATCGCGCTCCCCGACATCTTCCGCGGACTTCAGATGAACCCCTTGGCCCCGGGCAATTCGAGTTACCTGCTGTGGCTGATGATGGGCTACCTCGTGGTCACCGCGGTGCTGGTGGTCAGCTTCGGTCGCCTCGGTGACATGTTCGGCCGGGTCCGCATGTACAACCCCGGCTTCCTGATCTTCACGATCAGTTCGGTGCTGTTGAGCATCACCTGGATGACCGGTGCTGCGGGTGCGCTGTGGCTGATCCTCATGCGGGTGGTCCAGGGCGTGGGTGGCGCGCTGCTCATGGCCAACTCGAGCGCGATCATCACCGACGCCTTCCCGTCGAACCAGCGCGGCCTGGCGCTCGGGCTCAACCAGGTCGCCGGCATCGCCGGCTCGTTCCTCGGTCTGATCGTCGGAGGCCTGCTGGCTCCGCTGGAGTGGCACCTGGTGTTCCTCGTGTCGGTACCGGTCAGCCTGTTCGGCACTGTCTGGGCCTATCACAAGCTCATCGACACCGGGATCCGTCGTCCGGGCGGCATCGACTGGTGGGGCAACCTGACGTTCGGCATCGGTCTCATCGCGATCCTCGTGGGCATCACCTACGGCATCCAGCCGTACGGCGGCCACATGATGGGCTGGACCAACCCCTGGGTGCTCGCGGGGTTGATCGGTGGCGTGGTCCTGCTGGCGCTGTTCACCTGGATCGAGACCAAGGTGGAGCATCCGATGTTCCACATCGACCTGTTCCGCATCCGGGCGTTCACCGCCGGCAACATCGCCTCGCTGCTCGCGGCGCTCGGACGCGGCGGGCTGATGTTCATCCTGATCATCTGGCTCCAGGGCATCTGGTTGCCCCGCCACGGCTACTCGTTCGAGTCGACGCCGCTGTGGGCGGGCATCTTCATGCTGCCGATGACCATCGGGTTCCTCATCGCCGGGCCGATCTCCGGCGTCCTGTCCGACAAGTACGGCGCCAGGCCGTTCTCCACCGCCGGAATGATCATCGCGGCCCTGAGCTTCTGGTGGCTCGCGGCCATGTCGGTGAACTTCTCCTACCCGGCGTTCGCGGGCGCCCTGCTGCTGAACGGCATCGGGATGGGGTTGTTCGCGTCGCCGAACCGGGCCGCGATCATGAATTCCCTGCCGGCCTACCGGCGGGGGGTCGGGTCGGGCATGAGCACGACATTCCAGAACGCCGCAATGGTTCTGTCGATCGGCATCTTCTTCTCGCTGATGATCAGCGGTCTCGCCAGCAGCCTCCCGGGAGCGATGGTGTCGGGCCTGACGAGTCACGGCGTGCCCGGCGCGGTGGCCCACGCGCTGGCGGGCCTGCCCCCGGTGGCCGTGCTGTTCGCCTCACTGCTCGGCTACAACCCGATCTCGTCGCTGCTCGGCCCGCAGGTGCTGCAGGCCCTGCCGAGTTCGGACGCCACCTACCTCACCGGGCACACGTTCTTCCCGGCACTGATCTCGCCGCCGTTCCACGACGGCCTGATCGTGGCCTTCGGCTTCGCGATCGCCGCCTGCCTCATCGCGGCCGCCGCATCGTACCTGCGCGGCAAGCGGTACGTGCATGACGACGACGTGGTCGAGGAATCCGCCCCCGAGACCGTCCGCCGCTGACGCGACCCCCCGGAGTCGATCCGACGTCACCGCCCTCCGGCCCGGGTACCGGCGTGAGCGACCGACCCGCCGGCAGGTCCTCGCCGGATCCGTGCTCGAGTCCCGCCCTGCCCATCGGCACGCCCGGGAGTGCCCTCTCGTTCTGCGCGACCAGGCCTGCCATCCCGGATGCGCCGCGGCGAGGTCGACAACCCCCCGGCGGTCCGCGGACAGGTTGGCCTCGGTCGGTCGAACGACCGCTCGCCTCGTCGCATCTGAGCCCGGCTCGATGGCTCCGCCGCCACGTCGTCGACGGCCCGACTGTCGCGAAGCGGCACGAGCGGGGGATCCCGGTGTTGCGCCCGATCGTGTTCGAGTCCCCGAGGGCCCGACCTGCCGGCTGCTCGGGAACCAGCATCCTCTGGGGGAGTCACTGCGCGTGGCCCCGGTGTTCAGCGCCGACGGCTGGCGGTCGGTTGTCGACGGGGTCGAGCGCGTCCCCGCGCCGTGAGCGCAGCCCCGCACCATCGGGCCGCGAGGGACCGCGTCAGGTTCAGGACAAGGACGGGTGGTGGGTGTCCGCGGCATCGAGCAGCGCGTCGACGACCCGCCCGACCCCGTCGTCGGTGTGTCGCGGCGCGAGGTTGAACCCTTCGGCGAGCAGCAACGGATGGGCATTGGCCATCGCGTAGGGATGTCCGACCGCGCGGAGCATGTCGAGATCGTTGGGCATGTCGCCGAAGGCCACGACGTCGTGCAGTCCGATGCCGAGTTCATCGCACAGTTCCCGCAGGGCGGTGGCCTTGCTCACTCCCGGTGGCCCGATCTCGAGCAGTCCCCGGGCACCGCCCATCGACCAGGTGGCCGACAGCCGGCCACCGATGATCGGCACGAGGCGCTGCGCGAGAGCGTCGCTCGAGGAGGTGCCGCTGAGGGCCATCAGCTTGACCACCCCGATCCCGACGAGTTCGTCGATCGGTGCGATCACGTCGGGCACTGCCCGGCCGTCACGGATGGGGAACCCCGGCTCGCAGCCCCAGCGCGCGCCGATTTCGACGGCGAACGTGATTCCGGGTTCACGGTCGCGAAGCTCGGCGGCGACAGATCGCGCCGTGTCGGGCGGAACCTCCACCCGGTGGGCCATCGTGCCGCTCGCGAGGTCGAAGCGCACCGACCCGTTGCTGCAGATCACGTGCGGGCGGAGGCCCTGGATCGACTCGAGCCCGCCCAGCCAGCGCACCGGGCGGCCGGTGGTGATCGCGATGGGGACGCCGTGTCGGTGGGCCCGCCAGAGTGCCTCGGCGTTACGTCGTGGGATCCGTGACTCGGCGTCGAGCAGGGTGCCGTCGAGGTCGGTGGCGATCAGCGCGGGGACCATGTCACAGGCGTCTGTTCGGCGGGGTGCTGCCCGCGGGCCCGGACGCCGAGCCGCTGGGGTTGGCCGACGCCATGCTCGGATGGTCGCTCGCCTCGCCACCTTGGCCAGGAGACGACTGGGAGGGGGACGCGCTTCCCGACGGCGCACTCGCCGACGCCGAACTCGGCGACCCGGAACCTCCTCCACTGGCCGACGCGGAGGTCGGCACGGGCGGTTGGGGTGGTTCGGGCGGGGCGTTCTGGAACAACAGCACCGCGATGAGCACCGCGATCGCCGCGAGCAGGACCATGAGCAGCCAGCTCACCAGGATCGTGATCCATCCGGCCCGGTCGTGGCGCCCCGGCCACGGCAGCGGCCAGAGCCGTCCCCGGCCCGGCGCGGTGTTGTCGATCCACGCGAGCCGGTGGTCGGGACCGCTCATCGCCCCCAGTTGCCGGGTGCCGACGAGTGCCACCGTCGCGAGCAGCCGGTCGGCCTCGGCGAGTGCCGCCGTCGACCCGTCGTAGGCCAGGGCGACCCAGGGGGCCAGCGGAGGGTGTTGCCGGCCCACCGGGTCGTGGTCCTCGCCGCGGAACTTATCGGCCAGGCGTCCCTCGTCCTGGCCCTGACCGCCGCGTGCGACGACCGTGTCGACGTGCATGACGTTGACCTCACCGGCGAAGCGGTCCCGTGCGGCAGGGTCGCGGGCGGCGCCCTCGCTGAGCACGACCAGCAGTACCGCGGAGCCGTCGTCGTCATGCCCGAGGTAGCCGACGCCGCTGGGCCGGACAACCGCCCTGGCATCGAGCCAGAAGTCGCCCACCTTGGCCGGATCGAGATCGAGCAGCGGTGCGAACAGGACGTTGCCGCCGGGACCTCCCTGGGTGGGGCCACCGGGTGTCGGGGGCGTCCCCGGCTCGGGTCCCGGGCCGGGTGGCCGGGACCCGCTGGCGGGCACAGGGGAATCGGACATCGCCCCCAATGACACCACACGTTCGGGCGGGCCACCCACTCCGGCCGACGTGCGGGCCGCTCGAAGCGCCCCGCCGCGAGGATCGACGCCCCTCCTCGGCCGGGTATCGTGTCTGCAGCGCCGCATGTCGGTGCCGACGGCCCGGCCGCGTTGCCGGACTCCCCTGCGCCGGCCGGAAGGTCGGCGCCACCATTCGTCCGTGGGCGTACAGGAGATCTCGTGACGACACCCGGCCAACCGGTCCCCACCGGCCCCCAGCAACCCGTGCCCGTCCCGTCAGCTCCCGGAGGACAGCCGCGGACGCCGACCCAGGAGGCGGCGCGACTGCTGGGTGAGGCCATCGCCCAGGTGCAGCGGGTGATCGTCGGTCAGGAGCACATGGTCGAGCAGCTCATGGTGGGCCTGCTCGCGAAGGGGCACATCCTGCTCGAGGGGGTGCCGGGTGTGGCCAAGACCCTCGCGGTGCGCAGCTTCGCCACGGTGGTCGGGGGGGAGTTCGCCCGGGTGCAGTTCACGCCCGACCTCGTGCCCTCCGACATCGTCGGCACCCGCATCTACTCGGCGTCCCGTGAACGCTTCGACGTCGAACTCGGGCCGGTGTTCGTCAACTTCGTGCTGGCCGACGAGATCAACCGCGCACCGGCCAAGGTGCAGTCGGCGATGCTCGAGCTCATGGCCGAGCGCCAGGTGTCGATTGCGGGCACCACCTACCCGGCGAAGAGCCCGTTCATCGTGATCGCGACCCAGAACCCCATCGAGAGCGAGGGTGTCTACCCGCTCCCCGAGGCGCAACGCGACCGGTTCCTGCTCAAGGTCGACGTGCCCTACCCGCGGGGCAATGAGGAGTTCGAGATCCTGCGCCGCATGAGCGTCTCGCCACCCGAGGCGCGCCCGGTGCTCGGCCCCCGCCGCATCCTCGAACTGCAGGACCAGGCGTCGGCGGTGTTCGTGCACAACCTCGTCGCCGAGTACATCGTGAGGCTGGTGCTGGCGACCCGCAATCCGGGCGATTTCGGCATGCCCGATCTCGCCCCGATCATCCAGGTCGGGTGTTCGCCCCGGGCGACGCTGGGCCTCGTGGCCGCGGCCCGTGCCCTGGCCCTGATCCACGGGCGCGACTACGTGCTGCCGACCGACGTGCAGGCCGTGGCCCGCGACGTGATGTCGCACCGTCTGATGCTGAGCTTCGACGCCGTGGCCGACAACATCGAGGCGCCGCAGGTGATCGAGCGGGTGCTGGCCATGGTGCCGCCCCCGACGCCGGTGTGGAACTCACAGCAGCGCCAGATCCGGCACGAGCAGCACAGCCACAATCCCGAGTTCCGCAACTGAGCCCGGTGCCGATGCCCCGAACTCCCGATCCCGCAGCACCGCGCGGCGCCGACCCCGATCTCGGCGCCGCGATCAGCCTGCTCCATGCACCCGGCGGGGCGACGCTGCCGCTGCACAAGCTGGCTCCCGAGGCGGCGCTGAAGCGGCTTGAGCTGGCGGTCGTGCGCCGACTGGAGGGGTTCCTCCACGGCGACCACCTCGGACTGCTGCCCGGCGCCGGGTCCGACATGAACGACGCCCGTCCCTACCAGCCGGGACAGGACGACGTGCGGCGCATGGACTGGGCCGTCACCGCCCGCACCACGGTGCCGCACGTGCGCGACACCATCGCCGACCGCGAACTCGAGGTCTGGGCGCTGCTCGACGCCACCCCGTCGATGAACTGGGGCACCGAGGGCGTCACCAAGCGTGACCTGGGAATCGCGGCGATCGCGACGATCGGTTTCCTCAGCCAGCGGATGGGCGACCGCTTCGGCGGCATGATCATGCGCCCCGGGGGTCTGCGGCGGATGCCTGCCCGGTCGGGGCGTACCGCCCTGTACGCACTGCTCCGCTCGATGCTCGACGACCCGATCACCCCCGACCACGCGCCGGGAACAATGGGCCTGGCCCGGGGCCTGGAACAGCTGGGGCGGATCGAGACGCGGCGGGGCATGCGCGTCATCGTGTCCGATTTCCTGAGCCCCGCCGATTCCGAACTCAACCCCAACACGCCCCCCGACTGGGAGCGGCCGCTGCGCCGACTCTCGGTGCGCAACCAGGTGCTGTGCGTCGAGGTGGTGGACGCGCGCGAACTCGACTTCCCCGACATGGGTGAACTGCTGATCCGCGACCCCGAGTCGGAGTTCGCCCGCTACGTCAACACCTCCGACCGCGCCGCCCGGGCTCGGATGAATGCGGCGAGCCTCGCCCAGCGTGACCGGATCCGCCAGGCGATGCGCCGGGCCGGCGTCGGGCACCTGCAGCTGCGCACCGACCGCGACTGGGTCCAGGACATCGCCCGCTTCGTGCTCACCTACCGACGCACCGCGGGGCGGCTGCACCAACCCCCGCAGGGGGTGATGAAGTGACCGGGGCCGCGGCGACCGGCCTCACCGTGCTGGTGACACTGCCGCATTTCGCGAACCCGGGTCGCCTGTGGGTGCTGCTGGTCATCCCGCTGTTCCTCCTGCTGTACCTCATCGGCATCCGGCTCAAGGGCCGCAGCAGCGTCCGCTTCACCAACACCGCCGTCCTCGGCGCGGTGATGCCGCGGCAGTCCCAGTGGCGCCGGCATGTTGCGGTCGCCATGTCACTGGCCAGCCTCGTGGCGCTCACGCTCGCCTGGGCGCGTCCCATGGGGCTGGAGAAGGTACCCCGGCAACGGGCCACCGTCGTGGTCGTGATCGATGTGTCCCAGTCGATGGGGGCGGTCGATGTCAAGCCGAATCGGCTCGCGGTCGCCAAACAGTCGGCCCTGACGTTCATCGACTCGCTGCCCAGCCAGTACAACGTGGCGGTGGTCGCGCTGTCGGGCAAGCCCCAGATCGTGATGCCACCGAGCATCGACCGGGACGCGATCCGCCGGGCGATCGACCACCTCGAACTCACCGACGGCACCGCGATCGGTGACGCCATCACCACGTCGCTGCAGGCGATCAAGCAGGCGCCGCCCGGACCGAACAAGTCGCCGGCGCCCGCGATGATCGTCCTGCTGAGCGACGGCACGAACACCGTCGGCAGCGATCCGATGGCCGGGGCGGCCAAGCCCGAGCAGGCGAAGGTGCCGATCTACACCATCGCCTACGGCACCGAGAACGGATACGTCGACCTCGACTCGCAGCGTTACCGGGTGCCCCCCGATCCCGCGCTGCTGCGGCGGATCAGCGCCCTCACCGGCGGCCGGGAGGTGTCGGCCGAGTCGGCGGGACAACTCGACAGCGCCTACAAGGATCTGAAGAGCAGCGTCGGCTACGAACTGGTGCGCCGGGAGGTCACCGCGCAGTATGCGATGTACGCCCTCGGCTTCGCCGTCGTGGCCGCCCTCGGCGCCGTGTCGATGGCGGGGAGGTGGCCCTGATGACCGGTCCGACGATGACGGTGCTCGCGGTCGCCCTCCAGTTCAAGGCGCCCTGGCGGCTGTGGTGGTTGCTGCTGGTGCCGGTGATCGGCTTGGTCTACCTGGCGCTCGCCCGCCGGATCTCCCCGCGCCGGCGCACCCGGTCACGACTCGACCGCGTGATTCCCCGGGACGCCGCGTGGAAGCGGCATGCGGCCGTGATCGCCGCCCTGGCGTCCTTGGCGTCGCTCGTGCTCGCCTACGCGATCCCCATGGACTTCACCGACGTGCCGCGGGACCGGGCGACGATCGTCATCGCGATCGACGTGTCGAAGTCGATGATCGCCACCGACGTCGCCCCCAGCCGGATCGACGCCGAGAAGGTGGCCGCGAAGCTCTTCCTCACCGAGTTGCCCTCACGGTTCAACGTCGCGCTGGTGAGTTTCGCCGGCACCGGTCAGATCCGGGTGCCTCCGACCTCCGACCGCGAGGCCGTGTCACAGGCGATCGACGCGCTCCAGGTGGAACCCTCCACCGCCATCGGCGAGGGCGTCTACACCTCGCTCCAGGCAGTGGCCGAGGCCCCCACCGACCCCAAGAACCCCAACTCGCGGGCACCTGCGGCCATCGTGCTGCTTTCCGACGGGTCGACCAACACCGGACGCTCGTCGCTCAGCGCCGCCGAGCAGGCGAAGAAGGAGGGAGTTCCCGTCTACACGATCGCCTACGGCACGCCGTGGGGGTTCGTGGTCGAGAACGGCCAGCGGCTCCCCGTCCCGGTCGACCATGCGGAGCTGCACGCGCTGGCCGCGGCCTCCGGTGGCAAGGCGTACGCGGCGGCGACGGCGTCGGAGCTGACCGCGGTCTACCGGACCATTGCGTCGTCGGTGGGTGTGCAGCGGGTCTACATCGAAGTCACCCAGCGCTACGCGGGCATCGCCCTCGTCCTCGGGATCGTCGCGGCGCTCGGGGTGATCTCGTTGGGGGCGCGCTGGCCCTGACCCGTCCGATGCCGGGCGCCTGCGGGCGACCCGGACGCCGGTGTGGTTGAGTCGCACCCGTGGATGTCGCCCAGAACCTGCGTCATGTCGAGGAACGCATCGCCCGCGCGTGTGCGGACGCCGGCCGGGCGCCGGGGGAGGTCCGACTGCTGCCTGTGTCGAAGACCCAGCCGATCGAGCCGATCCTGCGGGTGAGCGAGCTCGGATACCGGCGCTTCGGCGAGAACCGGATGCAGGAACTGCAGGAGAAGACGGCGAGGCTGCGCGAACTCGGGCATCCGGAGATCGAGTTCTGCGTCATCGGCCACCTGCAGACGAACAAGTCGCGGATCGTCGCGGAACTGGCCACCGAGTTCCAGGCGCTCGACTCGGTGCACCTCGCGCGCGAGCTCGATCGACGGTGCGAGGCCGC
>DAIESZ010000293.1 GCA_027346035.1 Propionibacteriaceae bacterium | reverse complement strand
ATGTCGTCGAGCAGCTGCTGGGCGTAGTCGGTGATCTTGAAGTACCACTGGTTCAGCTGGCGCTTGGTGACCGGGCTGCCGCAGCGCTCGCACATGCCCTGGATGACCTGCTCGTTGGCCAACACCGTCTGGTCGACCGGGCACCAGTTGACGTAGGAATCCTTGCGGTAGGCCAGCCCCCGCTCGTAGAAGCGGGTGAACAGCCACTGCGTCCAGCGGTAGTACTCCTCGTCGCTGGTGTGCAGGCGGCGTGACCAGTCGAGGCTCAGCCCGTAGCGCTTGAACGAGCGTGCCTGGGTGTCGATGTTCGCGTAGGTCCACTCGGCCGGATGCGCGTCCCGCCTGATCGCGGCGTTCTCGGCCGGCAACCCGAAGCTGTCCCAGCCGATCGGGTGCATGACGTCGAACCCCTGCATGCGCCAGAACCGGGCGATCACGTCGCCCATCGCGTAGGCCTCCGCGTGGCCCATGTGCAGGTCGCCCGAGGGGTAGGGGAACATGTCGAGCACGTAGCGGCGTTCCTTGGACCCGTCGTCGAGCGTGGCGAAGGTCTGGTTCTCCTCCCAGTACCTCTGCCACTTCTCCTGCGCGGCGACGGCGTCGTAGCGCCTCTGCTCACGCGTGTCCTGGGCCTGCTCGCTCACGGTGCATCCTCTTGTCGTCGTGCGCCGGGTCAGGCGCCCCGGCGATTTTATCGGACGCCGACGGGATCGACTCACCCCGACGCTCGTGGGCGGTCGCCCGCGGGTCGGCGTCCGCGGAACCACCGATTCGGGGAGCGCCCCCGGCCCCTGGGGAGGCGGTGTCCGGTTCGGCCCCGTTGTGGGGTGCGATGTGGACACTGACGGGATCAGCGGCTCGGCAGTGTCCGGTTCGTGCCCATGGTCGGGTGCGATGTGGACAGCGCCCGGAGCGTGAGCGGGATGGGACGGCCACCAGGGAAGTTCTCAACCGGCGAACGGCAGGGCACACCTGCGACACGGGCGCAGGACGCCGCGCCACCCCCTGGTGCGTAGGGTGGACGCCACTTGGGCGGCGACCCCGCACGCATCTCGCGTGACGTCGTCCCACCCGAACCGCAAGGTGACGAGCCCGTGTTCGGCGTGCCTGTTGTCGCGGCGCATGTCGCGGAAGGCTCCCTCGGCGGCGTGGCCGATCCGGCCGTCCAATTCGATGACGACCCCGAACTCCCGGTGGAGCATGTCCAGCCGGTCGGCCCCCACCAGTGCCTGCCTCTCGGGTCTCGGCAATCCGTGGTCGCGCTCGACGCGCACCACGTAGCGATGCTCGAGCACGCTCTCGATGCCGGGCTCCAATTCGTCGACGATGGCCAGGATCTCCTGACGTCGGCGCAGATTGGGAATCGCCCGGGCTGTTTCGACCAACTCGTCGAGTGGGGCGCGCTGGGCGATGCCCCGGGTGATCCAGTGGGCTGCGGCGTCCGGCGAGCCGGCGCGGGATGCCAACGTGATGACCGTGCGCGCGATCCCCGTGCGCGGGAGTTCCGGCCCCACGGCCTCCACCGCCCCGCGGACGAACCGGTAGCCGCCGCGATCGTGCGGATGGGCCTCGGTCCGCACTTCGATGACATCCGGCGGATCCGACAGGCCCCAGGTGTGGGCGGCCGCCAGCCCGGACAGGCACGACCCCGGCCCTGCCACCAGGATTCCCGCCCATGCCCGGGTGGGCCAGGTGATGGGACCGATGGCGTACACGCCCCGGGTAACAGGTGCCAGCCGGCCCTCGGCCGCCAGCCTCGTGATGACATGGACGCCGAGCCCGGACTCGAGGAGTTGCCGTCGGGTGATCGCTCCGGCGTGGTGCCGTGCGAGCATCACCGTGTCGGTGGTGAGGGATCGGCGAGCGTACATGAGCTCAGCCAAGCACCCGCCCCTCGCCGGTCCCTGGTTATCCACAGGCGCCGACGCCGACTGTGTGGGGAGTGTGCAGATCCTGCCGGTTGAGGACGCCGCGTGCCTCCGGCCGTGGGCACTGTCCAGTTCGTGCCCGTGGTCGGGGCCGAAGGGGGCATCACCTGCGTCCGGCCCGGGGCACTGTCCAGTTCGTGCGCGTGGTCGGGACCGAAGGGGGCAGTGCCCGCGCGGCCGCGCGCGTTTCCATGGTGCTCAACTCGCCGTTGTCGCCGAGGACCATGTTGCCCGCGCCACCACGGGAAGTGGATCGACATCCGCGCGCCCCCGGTTCCGTCAGGGTCCTCGGTTCCCGGTTCCGTCCTGATCCCCGGTTCGGTTCCGATCCTTGATCCCCGGTTCCGTCACGGTCCCTGATCCCCGGTTCGGTTCCGATCCTTGATCCCCGGTTCAGCGACTGGCGGGCCCGCCGGGCGCCGGGCGCGCGGCTGTCAATGCGGCTTGGGGGAGCCCGGTTACTCTGGGCCGCATGGACACTCTGGGGTACGAGGAGAGCCAGCTGGACCGCGCGGATATCGACGCGATCACCGGACCCGCCGTCGTCGAATTCGGCACCAATTGGTGCGGTTACTGCCGCTTGGCCCACCGCTATCTCGACCCGGTACTGTCGGCGCACTCGAGCCTCACGTATATCAAGGTCGAGGACGGCAAGGGACGCCCACTGGGCCGGTCCTTCCGGGTGAAGCTGTGGCCCACGGCGATATTTCTGCGTGATGGCGTGGAGGTCGCGCGGCTCGTGCGTCCGACGACCAGGGAAGCCGTCGAGCAGGCGCTGGCCCAGGTGACCTGCTGAGTGCTGCCGACACGACCCTGAGAGCGTCGAACGGCCCGGGTGGCGGTCACTGGCCACCCCTACCCGGGCCTTCCACGCGTCGGTCCGCTCTCCGGCTCAGCCGGAGTAGGGCACCCGCTGCCACGACAGCGGCTGCGTCGCGCCCGGCCGGTTCACGGTGATCTTGAGCCAGTCCTTGTCGGCGTTGGGGGCCCCGTCGACAGTGATGCGCTGCAGGTTGTCGGCCGAGCCGGTGACGCCGTAGGTGGACAGCCAGGGGGACCCCGTCGCTCGCCTGGGAGTGCGCCGCGGGCGAACACCGGGTGACGGTCGAGTGACGGTTGCGGGGACCGGTCACCCCGCCACCGTCGATGGCCGGATGCCGCCTCACGCCGAGCTGTGGTGCTCCTCGACCTCGGCGGGGCCGCCCATCGGGTCGAGGTGCACGACCACGACCTCGGCGGGGTCGAGCGTGCGGGCGTCCAGGCCCATACCGACGAACATGTCGGGCAGCACCGGCCGGTGGCCGCACACGACCATCGGCTTCTGAGGTCGCTCCGCGGCGTGCGCGGTGAGCCGCTTGAGGTAGTTGCGCACCCGCTTGGGCGACAGTTCGCCCTTCTCCTCGCTGAGCAGGTCGACGTGGCGGACTGCGTGGCGGGTGGCCGTCGCGTAGGGGACGAGAGTGTCGACGCAGCGGACGGCGGTCGAGCTGACCAGTTCGGCGACCCCATAGGCGCCGAGCAGCTGGACGAGTTGCTGGGCCTGCCTCTGTCCGCGCGCCGACAAGGGCCGCGACGTGTCGGGGCCACCCTCGAAGCTCTTGCGGGACACCGCTTTCGCGTGTCGCACGAGGAGCAGCGTCCCCCCGAGCGGCATCCGCGCCGCCCGCTCGAGGATCTCGTGCTCGTCGGGGTAGGTGAGCAGGGACGCCGCCTCGTGCACCGGCAGCCACTGCACTTCGTCGACCTCGGCGTTGGGTTGGCGCGGACGCTCCTCGACGACGTGGCCGATCCACCAGTGCACGACCTTCGTGCCGCGGGGTACCGGGTAGCGCACCGAGCCGACCGGACGCCCCAGCCGGATCAGGACGCCGGTCTCCTCGCGCACCTCGCGCACCGCGCAGATGGGGGTCGGTTCGGCGTCGTCACGTTTGCCCTTGGGGAGGGTCCAGTCGCGGTAGGAGGGCCGGTGCACGAGCAGCACCTCGGTGCCCTGGGGTGACTGGCGCAGCACCACCGCGCCGGCGGCGACGATCTCGCGGTCGGCCTTGGCCATCAGCGCGTTCCTCCCGCCGTACGGTCGCTTCCGTAGGGGAACCTCACCGGCGCCGGCTCGTGATCTCGATGAGGTGCTCCTGCATGTCACGCAGCGGCTCGCCCTGCTCGTTGAGGGTGCGCGGGGTCCAGTCGTCGCCGATCAGCTTCCACGACACGGTGGCGTCGTCGAAGGCCTCATCGAACAGGCTGCCGACCTCGGCGATGTGCGCCGGGTTGGTGATGCTGACCAGAGCCTCGACCCGCCGGTCGAGATTGCGGTGCATCAGGTCGCTCGATCCGATGCCCACGCTCGGGTCGCCCCCGTTGGCGAACCAGAACAGCCGGGAATGCTCGAGGAACCGTCCGAGGATGCTGCGCACGCGGATGTTCTCGCTCAACCCGGGCACGCCCGGGCGGATCGTGCAGATGCCGCGGATCCACAGGTCCACCGGCACGCCCGCCTGCGACGCCCGGTAGAGCGCGTCGGTGATCCGCTCGTCGACCAGGGAGTTCACCTTGATCCGGATGCCGGCCGGCAACCCCGCCCGCTGGTTGCTGATCTCGTTCTCGATCCGTTCGAGCAGGCCGGTGCGGATCCCGTGCGGCGCGACGAGCAGCCGCCGGTAGTGGATCTCCTGGGTCATCCCCGACAGGTGGTTGAACAGCCGCGCCACGTCGTCGGTGATGATCGGGTTCGACGTCAGCAGGCCCATGTCCTCGTACATGCGCGCGGTCTTCGGGTTGTAGTTGCCGGTGCCGATGTGCGCATACCGGCGCAGCCCGTCGTTCTCGTCGCGCACGACCAGCGCCAGTTTGCAGTGGGTCTTGAGGCCGACCATCCCGTAGACGACGTGGACGCCGTATTTTTCGAGCTTGCGGGCCCAGGCGATGTTGGCCTGCTCGTCGAATCGGGCCTTGATCTCGACCAGGGCCAGCACCTGCTTGCCCGCCTCGGCGGCCTCGATGAGTGCGTCGATGATCGGGGAGTCCCCCGACGTGCGGTAGAGCGTCTGCTTGATCGCGAGCACCGCCGGGTCCGCCGCCGCCTGCTCGACGAACCGCTGCACCGACGTGGCGAACGAGTCGTAGGGGTGGTGCAGCAGAACGTCGCGCTGCTTCAGCGAGACGAACATGTCCGCGGGCTGGGCGGTCTCGACCTCGGCCAGGTGGGTGTGGGTGATCGGGCGGAAGTTCGGGTACTTGAGGTCGTCTCGGTCGACGTCGGCGATGCTGAACAGGGCGGTCAGGTCGAGCGGAGCCTTGAGGCTGAACACCTCCTTGTCGCTCACGTCGAGCTGCTTGCACAGCAGCGCGAGCATCGCCTCGTCGATGTCGTCCTGCACCTCGAGTCGCACCGGTGGACGCCCGACCTTGCGGCGCAGCAGTTCCTTCTCGAGAGCGAACAGCAGGTTCTCGGCGTCGTCCTCCTCGACCTCGACGTCCTCGTTGCGGGTGACCCGGAACGTCGTGTGCTGCAGTACCTGCATGCCGGTGAACAGGTGGTCGAGGTGGCGTCCGATGACCTCCTCGAGGGGCACGAACCGGTTCCCGCCCAACGCGATGAACCGTTCGAGGATCGTGGGCACCTTGACCCGCGCGAACTGCCGGGACCCGGTCACGGGGTTCTTCAGCATGACCGCGAGGTTCAGCGACAGGCCGGAGATGTATGGGAACGGATGGGACGGGTCGACTGCCAGCGGGGTGAGGACGGGGAAGATGCGCTCGCTGAACAGCGTGCGCATGCGGTCCTTCTCGACGCCGTTCAGCTGCTCCCAGGGCAGGATCTCGATGCCCTGCTCGGCGAGTTCGAGGCGCACCTGCTCCTGGAACACCCGTGACTGCTCGGTGACGAGCCGACGCGTGCGGCTGAGGATCGCGTCGTGCAGGTCGCGCGGCATCTGCCCGGTGACGCTGCGTACGGCCACGCCCGCGGCGATGCGGCGCTTCAGCCCGGCGACCCGCACCATGTAGAACTCGTCGAGGTTGGAGGAGAAGATCGCGAGGAACCGGGCCCGTTCCAGCAGCGGGATCCGCTGCCGGTCCTTCGCGAGGTCGAGCACCCGGTTGTTGAAGCTCAGCCACGACAGCTCGCGGTCGCTGTACCGGTCGGCCGGCAGCTCGAGATCGGCGAGTGCGGTGCTGGTGGACTCGGCGATCGTCTGCTGTTCGGCGTCCATGGCGAACTCCTTGTCGACGGGATGGGCTGGCTGACCGGGCGCCTCAGCTGTAGCTGGCGTCGCTGCTGACCGTGACAAAGTTAGCGGACCGGTACATGTCGACCACCCGGGTGTTGCTCGCTTCGACGTAGAGGATCACCTCGGCCACGCCCCGATCCTGCAGGTACCGGACGCCGGCCGCCAGCAGTGACCGCCCGATGCCGCGTCCGGCGGCCTCCGGCAGCACGGCGAGCGCGTACACCTCGCCCACTGGCTCGCCGCCCACCTCGCGGGGTTCGACCTTGGTCCAGTGGAATCCGAGCAGGCGTCCTGAGTCGTCGTCGTGGGCGAGCAGCAGGCCCTCGGGGTCGAACCAGGCCTGCCCCATCCGCTGTTCGAAGTCGGCGGCGGTGAGTTCGCCCTGTTCGGGATGCTCGCGGAACGCCTCGGCGTTGACCTCGACCAGCGCCGACAGGTCGTCGGGCCGGTATGGGTCGATGTTCACCCCGGCCGGCACGACGTCGTCGACCGACGGCGTCGCGGGGTGTTCGCGCAGGTCACGCCGCATGATCAGCAGGCGGCGGGTCTCGGTGAGCCCCACCTTCGTGGCGAAGGTCTGGGCCGCCGGCAGGTTGCCGAACGCCCACAGGGTCGGCTCCGGCGTCACCTTGCGGACGCAGGCCAGCAGTTCGCGGCCGACTCCCTCCCGCCGGTGAGCAGGATCGACGACGATGATCGCGCTGCGTGTCTCGGGGTCCCACTGCGCGTAGCCCCGCGGATGCGGCGAGCCGGGGGTCGGGGCGATCCAGTGGACGGCGGGGCGTTCCCCCCGCAGCGCGAAGTGGGCGTTCTCGTTCAACGGGTCGACGCCGTCGGCGGCGCGAACCTCCCGGATCAGCGCCTCGATCCCTGCCTGTTCGGAGTGGGTGGGCGCACCCGTGCGATAGGTGGTCGATGACACGGGGTCCACGGTAGCCCACCAGCTGAGGGGCCGGATGACCGGTGCGGGTGGCAGATGGGGGCCGGGCGGCGGCGCCCGGGAGACTCAGCTTCCGCCGTGGGGCTGGGGCGAGAAGCGGTACCCCACGTTGCGCACGGTGGTGATGCAGGGCTCGGTCTCGGGTCCCAGCTTCGCGCGGAGCCGCCGGATGTGCACGTCGACCGTGCGGGTGCCCCCGTAATAGTCGTACCCCCACACCTCACTGAGTAGCGTCTCGCGGGTGAGCACGCGTCCGGGATGGGTGACCAGGTACTTGAGGAGTTCGAACTCGGTGTACGTGAGGTCGAGCGGGCGGTGGTCGACGCTCACCGTGTAGGCACCCTCGTCGATCACGATGGGCCCGCCCGAAATGGTGCCCGCCTCGGGACGCCGCAGCATCAGCAGCCGCACCCGGGCGTCGACTTCACCGGGGGACGCCTCCTCGAGCACGAAGTCGTCGAGTCCCCAGTCGGGGGTGATCACCGGTGTCGCCTGCCCGGTGATCAGCAGCAGTATCGGGTGGGTCGGTGCCGCCCCGGCCAACTGCTGGCAGGCCGCCCGGGCCCAGGCCGGGTCGGTGCGGGCGTCGACGACGATGATCTCGGCGTCCG